>JBLICC010000022.1:0-13584 GCA_047631715.1 Alteromonas naphthalenivorans | reverse complement strand
GATCCCCTATATTTGTGTTTTTATAGAAGGCGCTCTGTGTTTATTACATTTATTTTTTTCTTATGGATCACAGATTCCACTACAGTACACTAGCACCTTAGGCTGCCTAACCGCATATACTATTAGTATAATAAGTTTATATAGAACAGAACGATCAATGCTTAGCAAAGTGGGGCTAGTCTCGTGCTTTATTGGACTCGCTGTTTGTCTTCAAGGATTTATTTTTACTAATTTAAGTCCACTCATACGATTTGCCGTAATTCTTATAATCGGTATTACACTCTTTCTACTTGCTAAACGCTCAACGCAACTTGATAGTCATCAAAGCGATTAAACAAAGTACAAAAGAAATAATACAAAAACGCACAGTAATCTTTGACTCTTGCCAACCTTGCAATTCAAAGTGATGATGAATAGGTGCCATCCTAAACATACGTCTACCCAAAAATTTAAATGAAAGTACTTGCACAATAACCGATAATGTTTCGATCACAAATAGGCCTCCAGCAATCGGCAATAACAATTCTTGCTTACTGGCAAGAGCCATAAAGGCTAATACCGAACCAAGACCAAGAGAACCTACATCACCCATAAAAATTTGTGCCGGATAGGTGTTATACCATAAAAATCCTAATGAGGCCCCCACCAAAGAAGTTCCCACAATAGCCATCTCTCCAGTGCCCGCAAAGGGAATGTTAAGATAGTGCGAAATTAATCCATGGCCAGCGATATAACAGATCAAAGCAAACGTTGCAAAATTAGAAATCAAAGACCCGATAGCAAGACCATCTAACCCATCGGTCAAGTTAACGGCATTACTCGTTCCAATTAATACAAACATAACCCACGGAATAAACCACCATCCCAAGTCTGGATGTATATGTTTAAAGAATGGAAAACTTAATTGCGTAGACGGATCAACAAAATAGATCCATGCACACGCAATAACTGCAGATACAATAATTTGAAGACTAAATTTTGTTCGAGAAGAAATCCCCTTACTATCAGTCAACTTAGCAACATCATCAAGCAACCCAATTGCTGCAAAACTTATAAGACATGCAAGCGCAATCCAAATTTGTGGTTGAGCAAGATTACACCATAAAAGCACTGTTAATAAAACAATACCTATAATAAAAATACCACCCATCGTGGGCATATCGTTTTTTGCTTGATGAGATTCTGGAGTAAAAGGCCTTACTTTAGCTCTAAAAAGCCGTTGAGAAAGCGAAATAAACCAAGGGCCAAACCAGAGAGAAAAAGCTAATGAGCTTAAAAGTGCCGCCATAGCCCTAAAGCTAATATAGTGAATCACGTTTAAAGCTGAAAAATGAGGCTTAAGATAACAGGCTATATGATACAGCATAGTATAATTCCAAATGAGCTTATTTAAGGTTAATCAGCTTTTAATAATAAACGGATATCACGCTTAAATCAACAGATTGGAGGGGGGCCTTTGCACTCCCTCTAAGACTCTAGTAATCTATAACACTTGAATAGATCAATATAATCATTACTTGAATGGGGTACTTATTATGAAATTACATTCTACTAAATTGACGATATTATTAAGCACATTAGCTCTTTTTTCTGCAAGTTCCTTACAAGCAGATACAACAATATTAGATAAATGCATGATTGCAATAACATGCAAAAAAGCATTTATTTCTAAGAAGATAAGAAGATTATTAAGTATATTTTCTTTTTTTTCTGCAAGTTGTTCAGAAGAAGGCATAGAATTACTCAAAAAATGTGTTACTTCAGCATCATCTAAAGAAACATTTATTTTTAATTTAAATGCAACTAAAGACTATAAAATAGTGGGTGAAAAGCTTGAATTAGCAAAGAGCCAAGAAGATATTTATACTGCTTACTATGCATTACCAACAGAAATACAACCAACTGTATATACTGTTTTTTCAGAACATGCAGAAACGTTACAAAAATGGTTTAGTTTTTAAGAGTTTTTGTCTGATAAAGGCGGAAATGGAGGTGTTCATCGCAAGATGAACGTAGGAGTCTCATTGCGAAACTCCTATTAATTGGGTAAAATAGATCCCTAGATTGTCTTATTGATGATTCTGGGGATCTTCTTTTTTTATAAAGGTATTATATTGAACTCAAGCACAAATAAATTTGATGTCATTATTGTTGGTGGTGGCCACGCAGGAATAGAAGCAGCCTCTGCTGCTGCTCGTATGGGTTCAAAAACTGCTCTCATTACACTCAAAGCAAATAAAATTGGCTACATGCCATGTAACCCTGCAATTGGTGGAATCGGCAAAGGACACATTGTTTTTGAAATAAGTGCCCTTGGTGGTTTGATGCCTAAACTTTGCACCAAAACATATCTACAAGCTCGCATGCTTAATACAAAAAAAGGTCCTGCTGTTCATGGCCTTCGACTCCAAATCGATAAAGAAGCCTATGCAAAAGAATCTCAAAAAGCCCTAAACCAAACAGAAAACTTAACAATACTTGAAGCAATGGTTGATGATATTGTAGTTGATGAATCTCAAAGAGTAACTGGTGTAAAACTTAACGATGGCACCATTTTAAAATGTCCGACTGTAGTATTGACCACCGGAACGTTTTTAAACGGCCTCGTTCATGTAGGGCTCAAAAACTATGCATCTGGTAGAGAAGACGAACCCGCTGTTACCACTCTTACAAAAGCTTTAATAAATTTAAACTTAAAAACAAGTCGCCTTAAAACTGGAACTCCCCCACGATTACTTAAATCTACAATCGATTTTTCTGTTATGGACCGGCAAGAGCTTGAGGATCTAGATTTTTTATTTGAACTTGAACCACATATAGTAAAAAATACTCATGAATGCTATATCACTCATACGAATGAAAGCGTCCATAATGTTATTAAAAAACATGCAGATGAATCACCTATACTAAGAAAAGACATTGGGTCGACTGGTCCACGCTACTGCCCTTCTATCGAAGATAAAGTTATTCGCTTTCCTGATAAATCTTCTCATCAAATTTTTGTAGAGCCAGAAAGCGCCAATACTGATTGGATCTATCCTAACGGAATTTCTACATCACTTCCTGAGCATGCACAAGAAAAATATATTCAAGCTATTAAAGGTTTTGAAAACGCAAAAATTGTTCGTCCAGGTTATGCAATCGAATATGATATCGTATTACCAAATCAACTAAAACACACTCTTGAAGTTAAATCTGCTCCAGGATTGTTCTTAGCCGGTCAAATTAATGGCACCACAGGATACGAAGAAGCTGCAGGTCAAGGATTAATGGCTGGAGCCAATGCTCATTTAGTTGCACAGAACTTACCTGCATTTACTCTCAGTAGATCAGAAAGTTATATCGGTGTGATGATTGACGACATTACAACTTTGAGCATCGATGAACCTTATCGTATGTTTACCTCACGTGCAGAGCGCAGATTATTGCTCAGACAAGATAATGCTTTTGCTCGACTTACACCAAAAGCTCATACCGTTGGTTTAGTTACTGACGAGTTTTATAAAAAAGTATTAGAAGAAGAACAACTTATCTTAGAAACTATTGCAGAACTACGTGCAAGCACAAAGAACGCTGAACTACTCGATCTTTTTACCGAGAACATTGATACACAAGCAAAAATAGAAAAACTAACTGGTAAAAAACTTCATGGTCGTTTATGCCAAACAGTTCAAGCAAACATTAAGTATGAGCCTTATTTAGCACGCGAAGAGCGAGAAGTTCAAAAGCTGGTTAAACATCAAACTATGATTCTTCCAAAAGCATTTGATTACATAAATATGATAGGGCTCTCTAAAGAACTACAACAAAAGCTTACAACCGTTCGTCCGGCAACCATTGCCCAAGCAGGATTGATCTCTGGAATGACCCCTGCTGCTCTTTCTTTTTTAATTCTACAAGTTAAACTGTTGGAGAAAAATAAATAATTTATTTTAATAGGAAAACTCATGAAAAACCTACTCTTACTCTCTCTCTTAATTTCTCAAACCATTTTTTGTGCAGAAAACCCAGAACTTGAAGCTGTAAATAAAGCTATGAAAGATTTATTTACAGATGAAAGCCAAACAAAACTCAATAAAGAAAAATTTGATATTGCAGAAGATACCTTAGAAGAATTTTTACAAACTGAACAATCAGATGATAATAAATTTGCAGCAGCTCTATTAACACACGATATCAAAGAATTAAAAAAATTATTTACTACCACTATGGACCCCAATAAAAAAATACCTATTAATGCTACTCAAATAGTTACCCCTTTAGCACTTGCTGCTCAATCCGGATATTTAGAACTAGCCCAACTTCTTATTACAAAAAATGCCGACGTTAACACCCCTGTAAGCCTTAATGGAGAGTCAAGTATAACTCCTCTAGGAGTTGCTCTTTATGCTCTTGCAGATATTGAAAAACTTCTTTTAGAAACAGGACAACATGATGATGACGGAAGTCTTGATTCATATAGAGCAATAATTACATTACTTAATAAACATGGAGCATATAAAAAAATCACTCGATTATAATAAAAATGCGAAATCTCTAAACATAAAGAATCTTAATGTTTAAACTACTCTTACTCTCTCTCTTAATTTCTCAAACCATTTTTTGTGCCAGTGAACCTCAAAATTCAAGTCGAATTATCGATACTGCGCTTGCGAATGATTGCATAGAACGAATACAACCTCTGTTAGACAAAAAAACATTAGATCCCAATAAACCATTTCCAAATAACATGACACCTCTTTCTTATGCTGCAGCATACGGATCACCCAAAATTATAGCCGCTCTTCTTGCTGCAAATGCAAACGTTGATACAACAGCAATCCACATCTTCCCTTTTTATTCTCTTTTTAAAGGCATATCTATGACTCCCCTTGCTTTAGCTATTATGCATAAAAAATCGGGGATGCTTTCTATACATAATAGCGCTGGTGGAGACACGGACTCCGAAGATGAAACAGAATTTAATAATTGCAATGCAACCAATATAGCAATTCAACACCTCAAACGAGCTGGTGCCGATAAAAATCACCCAAGCGTACTAAAAGTTATGAGACTAAAAGTACCGGAATATTCATGATTACACTTTTACACATCTACGGCCCCATAGCCATTCAAACTTACGGCACAATGATAGCCTTAGGAATATTAACAGGTTTGTTTTTAATCAAACGTGATAAACCATTACTGTCTGTTATATCATTAGATAAAATCTTAAACTTAACCAGTCTTGTAATTGCGTCCGGAGTTATTGGCGCACGAGCACTGTATCTTGCAGAACATGGTGCAAGCTCTCTGCTCGAAGTAATTGCAGTGTGGGATGGGGGTCTTTCTGTATTTGGTGCAACACTTGTTAACCTTATAGTTATTCCCGCTTACTTATACCGCAACAATATTCCCATTATGTTTGTGCTCGACCGTATTGCCATCTATGTACCGCTTGTACACGCCATTGCTCGACTCGGCTGCTTTTTTGCAGGCTGCTGCTATGGTAAACCAGCAACCAATTGGCTCAGTTATACGTATACAAATCCAGATTCTCTTGCGCCACTCAATACACCATTAATACCCACACAGTTATTAAGTGCTCTTGGTTTATGCATAATATTTACTGTTTTGTATGCACTCAAAAATCACAAGTGTAATGGCTCTGGCTACTTGTTTGGCTCTTTTTTATGGGCTACAGGATTTTTACGATTGCTTATTGATACACACCGCGCAGGACACAACCCGATATTTCTTATGTTTTCTCACAATCAACTTATAGCTTATTGCATTATGACAGTGGGAATGATCATAAGAAATAAAGCATTTCGAAAGAAAAAAACAAATGAAAAAACAGTTACTAGCTCTAATCTCTCTTAATCTGCTTTTTGGCTCTATTACTGCAAGCGATACAAATACTCAATACCTTTCAGCTCAACTAAGAAAATTTCAAACAAGAAACTATCACCTTCAGAGACAAGTTGCCCAACTTGCTCGTAAAAACAATCAACTTAAAAACTTTATTGAATACAATAATCAACAGAGAGCAGCTTATCAAGCATATCAAGGCCAAGTGCTACGCGATGCCACCCTCTTAGCCGGCACAACCGGAGTTATAACTTTTTGCCTAGGGTACTTTTATTTAAGATAACGCTCTACCCATCTTTGATAATCTACTGTATCCTTGTTATCTATGAATTTATTTAGCTTTGTAAAACAACGATTATCTATCCTAGATGTTGTTCAAGAACATCTAGTTTTAAAAAAAGCCGGCAATTATTGGAAAGGCGCTTGTCCATTTCATAGTGAAAAAACCGGATCTTTTACCGTGAGCCCTCATCGCGGCATTTTCTATTGCTTTGGTTGCCAAGAAAGTGGTGATGTTATTGGATTCATCTCCAAAATAGAAAATTGTACGCAAGTTGAAGCGGCAAAACATTTAGCCGAACGCCATAATATTGAACTTCCAGAAACTATTAGCCAAGTATCAACCGAAAAAACAGATGAAAAAAAACGCTACTTTGCTGTTTGCCAAGCAGTAGCAAGTTGGTGCCATACACAATTATTCAAACATCCTTCGGTTATGCTCTACTTAGAAAAACGTGGATTTTCACAAGCGAGTATTAATACTTTTAAAATTGGCTACTTCCCTGGCGGGTCACGATCAATTAGAACACTTGCACGTGATATTGCCGATGAACAATTTATGCTCAAAGATTTATTTGATGCGGGCATTGCATCAGAAGGCAAAACTCTCTACTCCGCTTTTGAGCAACGTTTAATTTTCCCTATTAAAGATCATCTGGGAAACAATTGTGGATTTGGTGGACGAGTACTCAAAAAAACCGATGAACGCTCAAAGTATTATAATTCCAAAGAAAATGACTACTTCTTAAAAGGCTCATTACTTTTTGGTTTAGATCTGGCAAAAAAAGAAATACAAAAAACAGGTCATGTGTTTATGGTTGAAGGGTATACTGACTGTATCGCTATGGCTCAATATGGCTATAGAAATACCGTTGCCACTCTGGGAACATCGTGCACCATTGAACATTTAAAATTATTATCTCATCATGCTCAAACAGTATACTTGGTCTATGACAGTGATGCAGCAGGACAAAAAGCAATGTTGCGCCTGGCTGAATTATGTTGGCAGGTTAACTTAGATCTACAAGTTATCTTCTTACCCGAGGGGCACGATCCGGCAACTTACCTTAATGATAATGGCGATCTTAAGTCAGCAATAGCACAGGCTAAAGATATTCTTTTATTCTACCTAGAAGCGCTTGGAAAAGATTTTTCACATCAACCATTGCAACAAAAATTGGCCTCAACTCGAAGCTTTTTAGCTATTGTTGCCAACCTGTCCGACCCCTTTAAACAGGATATTATCCTTCAAAAAGCATCAGGTATCTTTAATTTACCGTTTAATTCGTTAAAAAAAGAGATGGGATATACCAAGAAAAATAAGCCTATTGCAGCTAAGACAGAAGAAAAACTGCCTCAAATGCCAGTTTTTGAGCTTTCTTCTTTAGAAAAAAAATTCATGTGTGCTATACTAAATAACACTCAGTTATTAGACCGAGAAGAAGTCAAACGACTTTTGCATTATACACCAAAGCCACTCCAAGATTTGATAGCCAAATTAAAGCAGGTAGAAGGATCTGACGAAAGCGAAACATTTGTTCTTTTTTTTGACACTCTTGAATATCATCAGAAGAGTATGGTAAATGAATTACTAGTGAGTCAAGAAAACGAGGAAGATTTTGATCAAATTGTCATCCTCCTAGAAAAAAAATATTGGAAAACAATCGTGAGTGGAACAAAATTACAACTTGCACGAGCAGAAGCAGATCACAACAAAGAAGCAGTGCAAAAAATTGTTACTTCATTTCTCGATCTTAAGAAAAAATTATTGCGTAAGGGGCTTATATAATGGTTATTAAAAGTATTTTGAATAGGCTCATTGGGAACACCACTAAAAAACCCACTAAGAACATTGTTTCTAAGAAAGAACCTGTTAAAAAGACGATCAAGAAAAAAGTTGTTGCTAAAAAAACACAAGGTTTAAAGAGCAAACCAAAAGCATACACTATACCTAAAAAAACAATGCAAGCCGTAAAAAGCGCCCCTAAAAAACAGGTTAAAAAAATGGCATCATCAAAAGACCAATCAACAAAGACTGTCAAAAAAACAAAAACTTTTGCTAAACCAATCAGCAAAAAAGCGGCTCCCAAGAAAAAAACAGCCAGAAGAGTACCTACTAAAGACTTAGCTACTCTTAGAAAAGAACTTCATACAGCTCTCCTAGTTAAAGGTAAAGAAAATGGAGTACTTACGTATGAAGAAGTCATTGCCTTTAATGAAAAAGTGCAACTCTCTGAAAAAGATGCAAATGATTTTCTAAAAGAACTTGAATCAGAACATATCGCTTTGATAATGGAAGAAGAACTCGTTCAACAAGTTGATTATGATCAAGAAAAAGCTGAATATGGTTCTGGTCACAAAGGCGAGATGAAAGAAAAACTTGCAACAAGTATTAATGCTGATACAGAAGAAGAAAGTGAAGAAAAAGAAAAAGAAGTAACCGATACGACTGCCCAAATTACCGATGGTGTAAAATGCTATCTACGTGATATTGGTAAAATACCTCTTTTAAATAAAGTGACCGAGAAAGTCATTGCCGACAATATAGCAAACAGTAAACGTCTTTGTATTGATGCAATTTCGCACTTTCCATTTGTACACAAAGAATTTACTAGCATGATCGATCGGATCGCAAAAGAAACGGTTACTCTTAAAGATATTATTCAATTTTCTGAATATGATGAAGAAAATATTCCAAAGATTGATGAAGAACAAAAAGCATTCTTAAAAATACTCAATAGAATCTCTGACCTTATTAAGAATGAAGAACAAATTTACATCAAGTATCGAAAAGATCTTTCTTCTATGGCTAAGAAAAAAGAGATGCTTTTAAAAGTCCAAGAAAATAAAAAAGCCATTAGCGATGAAATAAAATCAATTCGTCTTGCTAACAAATTTATTAGAAAAATTGGCAAAAAAATTGAAAAATATCTTTTTAAGATACAAGAAAAACAAGAGATCATTAAAGGCAATACAAAGCGCCTTGCTTCTTTAAAGAAAAGTAAAAAACAAGGACCTCAAGAAAAAGCAGCTATAGAAGAACTTGAAGTCGAAACACGTATTGCAAGCAAATCTATCAAAAAAACTGAAGGCGAAATTGGGCTTTCACTCGATAAAATCAATAAATATTATCGCCAACTCGTTAAAAGCCAACGTGATGATAAAAAAGCAAAAGACGAATTAGCAAAAGCTAACTTACGTTTGGTAGTAAACCTTGCTAAAAAATACGTCAATCGCGGGCTTCACTTCTTAGATCTTATCCAAGAAGGTAATATTGGTCTTATGAAGGCTGTAGAAAAATTTGAATTTGAACGTGGATACAAATTTTCTACCTATGCAACATGGTGGATTAAACAGGCAATTACACGTGCTATTGCCGATCAATCAAGAACCATTCGTGTTCCTGTTCATATGGTTGAAACTCTTAATAAAATTAATAAGATTAAACGTCTCTTTATTCAGCAAAATGGACGAGAACCTACTTATGCAGAGCTTGCTAAAGAACTTAATCTTGATGAAAAGAAAATTAAGAACATTATAAAAATCTCTAAAGAACCAGTTTCTCTTGAGTCTCCCGTGGGTGATAGTGAAGATGCATTTCTTAAAGATTTCATTCCACATGATGACGAATTTTCTCCTGCAGATACAGTTGCAAACTCAGATTTAAAAGAGAGAGTTCGCCAGGTTCTAAAGACTTTAGCACCTCGAGAAGAGAAAGTTCTTAAAATGCGGTTCGGAATTGATGTAGCCTCAGAACATACACTCGAAGAAGTTGGTAAAGACTTTTCGGTAACGAGAGAACGCATTCGACAAATTGAAGTGAAAGCATTAAGAAAACTAAGGCACCCTTCTCGTAGCAAAAAGCTCCAAACCTTCTTTGATAAGGAATTTGACATCGGTCCTGGTGACTCGATTGAATAATAAAAGAAAGGCTAGTTAAAAACTATGGAAGCTCCCCTAACCAGTGGAATAATGTATTTACAAATTAGTTACTTTACTGTTTCGTTATTGTTTTGTGCATTGTTTTCTTTTTTAGAAACAGCTGTCACAGCACTGCGATTATTTAATCTTAAAGAGATTGCAAAGGGCACCAAAGGCTATCGCTTGCTCTTTACAACACTTGAGCAAGAACCTCAGCGTGTCTTAATCTCTATCTTGATTGCAAACAGCATTGCTAATGTTACATCTGCAGCACTTATTACCCAGGTTATGGAAGATCTTTTTGCAAGACTACAACTTTCTGAAGGGCTTGGGTTTTCTTTGGGTATTGCTATAGCTACAACTGCAATTTTAATCATCGGAGAAATTTTACCCAAAAATATTGCCCAAGCCTATGGATCTTCTCTTTTTAAATCAACACTCTGGCTTATCAATATAACATTCTATTTGATGTATCCACTTGTTATTATACTTTCTATGCTCTCTAATTCTATTATTGGAGCAATGCGTAAAAATGATGGATCAAAAGATGGTGCCGAAAATATGCTTTCGTCCGAAAAAGAAATCCAATTCTTAATTGAGTACATTAATAAAAAAGGCCTCATGGACAGCGATAAAAGCCAAATGCTCAATAGCATTTTTGACTTAGGAAATACTAAAGTAGAAGAAATCATGGTGCCGGAAGTTGATGTTCTTACCCTTAATGTTGAAACAACCATAGACGAGGCACTTAAAGTATTTGCTAAATATCACTTTTCTCGTTTACCAGTTTATGAAGGCAGAGCAGATAATATTATTGGAATGGTTCACCAAAAAGATATTTTTCTTTTACTTTCGCTTTCTCAAGAAGAAGAAAAACCACTTAAAGCATTAGTTCGTCCTATTTTATTTGTGCCAGAAAGTATGCGAGTAAACCAACTATTACGACAATTCAAACAGCAACGTCATCATATTGCTATGGTTCTTAATGAATATGGTGGCATTATCGGACTTGTAACCCTAGAAGATGCAATTGAAGAAATTGTTGGTGATATTAATGATGAACACGAATCTGTTGCCGAACATATTGTTCCACTAGAAAATGGTGGATGGTTAATCTATGCTGGTGTTGATTTGTACGAAATATCAAAGTTATTAAATATTCGCTTTAACAATGAAGATGCTATTACTCTGGCAGGGTTTTTAACCGAAAAGCTTCAACACTTACCCCGTAAAGGTGAACGTTTTGCTTATGAGGGATACGTTTTTCAAATACAGAAATCTACTCCAAAGCGCGTGGTTCAGGTGCTTGTCTTTAAAGATAAGTAAACTCCTTCCCGCTTGGTCCAATAACATAGTATAATTTACTTTGAATACGAGAAATACGTCTTTAAGGAGAGTACTATGAAACGTTTTATGTTATGTTTTGCATCGTTATGCTTACTCACATCACTGAGTGCCGAGCAAACTGAACAGCCTGAGCAAACTGAACAGCCTGAGAAAAAAGCTAAACCAGAAGAAAAAAAAGAAGAAAAAGACACAGGGCCACTTATAATCGGCACTATTCTACACTCAATTGTACCCAACATACTCAATGCTTTTGCAGCAAAAGAAGCTGATGATGACGAAGAAATTATACACTCGATCAGCAGTGCTGTTCAAGGTACTGGAGCTTTAATCTTAGCTTTAAGCAAAGCATTTAAACATAATCCCGATCTAACTCCAGAACAATGTCTACTTGCTTACTTACAAAGCTCACAAGGCACACTTTTTTTAAGCAAACATCGTTCATTAATATAAATAACACCTACGCAGTGTTTTTTTAAGTAACTAATCATTTTTATTTCTCGTATTCGTTCTATATATTGCACCCGCCTTCCTAAACTTGTTATAATTATACGCAAGGATTAAGGGGAAAAAGGATGAAAAAGTTAAAGTATTACTTACTATTTTTAGGCTACATACAAGTAGCACACGCCGCACCACAAAAAAAACTACTTGTTCTTGATACAAGCGGAAATTCAGAAGCAAGCTACTCGCAACTTCAGGCACTTGCAGAATCGGTTGATTTTAATTACTCTTTTGCCAATTTTTACAACCCTCCCACAACACTCGATGCCTTTGACGCTGTATTTTTATTTATGGACCCTTTGTTCTTCCAAAACAGCGTTATCAAACAAAAAAGTCTTTTAACTAAAAGAATAATTTCATTACTCAAAGATTTTACGAAACAAGAAAATAAGCTCCTTACACTCTTGTTTCCAGGAAAACTACCTCAAACAGAACTCAACAAAAACGCGCTTTGTGCATTTTTTAATCAACTCCAAATCGATTCTCAACTATGTACCATCATGAAAGACCTTGGACCCTGTATTTTTTCTACCGACGAGCAACGGAGCTCAATCTACAGAACATCTTTGTTTCCTTCCGGACTTCCAACACCAAAATTAAAAAAAGATTCTCGTTGTCGACTTTCATCTTTAAAAAAATTAACTCACAAACCCATCACACTACCGGTCGATAGAAAAAATACCTATCTACAAAGTGTCTTACCCCTCGGCATCTATGTTAAACCCCAAAAGCAAGCCGCTCTTTTACTTGGTGCAGATAGCAGTTTCAAAGGCGCTGAACTAGAAGAAAACATGTTCTTCTCTCCTTACGATCTTAAAGACAGAGAAAAATTACTCATCACCATTCAACACACATTGGCTCAATTGCATGCAACGCTCATAACAGGGAACACTCCAACAACTCATGGTTCAGAACTAGTATTGCCTTCTGCTGTGCTGCCTAAAAAACCTTTTGCTAATCTTAAGAAAAACTCTAATCCACTGTTTAAGAAAAAAATAACTTGTGCCTGGATGGAGATAGAGCCATTAGAGAACAATTGGAAAACCGCTGTAGACTACATTAAAAAAAGTAATGTTAATCTACTATGGACCTCATTTAATCCAGAATGGTTTTTGAGTAAGCAGGCCATACGATCGGAAAAAGAATTTAAAAAAGTAACGACAGGTATACAAAATCTTACTAAAGAACTGGCCAAAAAATATAACAAACAAAATCAACCAACCATTTTTGTTGGATTTGATCTCACCAATAATTATAGTAAATCACCCGTTAAACATCCTGTAATAGATGTATATGGAAAACAATATACCAAAATACCAGCACCCCTTGATAAACAACATTTTTGGCAAGAAGAATTTATAGATCCCCTCAAAAAGTTTATAACTCACTGGAAACAACATGCAGATAATCAAGTTCCCATTGGTGGTATCTTTTTTGATTTTGAAATGTACCATGCTCAAACGCAAGCTGCTGCTTATAATAATCTTATGGATTTTTCTTCTTTAGCTTGGAATCTTTATACAACCCATTCAAAACAACCACAATTAAAAGAACTTACAAACGTAAAGCAACGCGTTAACTATCTCTTTAAAAATAAGCTTTTTAATAACTATTTTAAAGTTCTTGAGCAGGAAGCAAAACAACTGGGTATCAAACTCAAACAAACAATAAAACAAGAACTTCCCG
>JBLICC010000021.1:0-15164 GCA_047631715.1 Alteromonas naphthalenivorans | reverse complement strand
TACAACCTTTGTGAACTCTCTATGTACTCCACGCAAAAACTGCATTCCATCATTAAATTTTTCTACCATCTACTATCCTAACTTTTATGTTCAGATTGAATCTGGCAGGCCAGGAGGGATTCGAACCCCCAACCATCAGATTTGGAGTCTACCGCTCTACCAATTAGAGCTACTGGCCTCCGGAAAAACATCTTATTTTGTTTCCTTATGAAGACAGTGTTTGCGACACTTTGCACAGTACTTACTTAGCTTTAGTGACCCTACTGTTCTCTTTTTAGAAACTACTTGCGTATAGTTACGATCTTTGCAACCTTCACAAGAAAGATTGGTAATTACCCTATTTTTTGCCATTTTTTACCTTAAAGTTCTAATTTTTTACCTTAAAAATAGCGGAAGCATGGAGCCCGCGACCGGATTTGAACCGGTGACCTCTCCCTTACCATGGGAGCGCTCTACCAACTGAGCTACGTGGGCCACTCTCTACAAGCGGCCAAATTCAGGCATATCCTAAGCGTAAAGCAAAAAAAACAAAAAGACAAATCCTTTTTGCCTTCTTTAAGGGCTTTTGCACCCTATTTAATTCTTTTTTGCTGTATTACACACAATTTACCTACATTCTGGCTCTACTTCGAATTTACTTTTTACAAACTCATATAGCTTGTCTTAAGCTTAAACGAAATGGAGCTGGCGATCGGATTTGAACCGATGACCTACTGATTACAAATCAGTTGCTCTACCAACTGAGCTACGCCAGCATCTAACGTATTTGATACAACGGACCATACACAAATCATGGAGCGGGAAACGGGACTCGAACCCGCAACCTACAGCTTGGAAGGCTGTCGCTCTACCAATTGAGCTATTCCCGCAAAATCTGGTGGCGAGAGCAGGATTCGAACCTGCGAAGGCTGAGCCAGCGGTTTTACAGACCGCCCCCTTTGACCGCTCGGGAATCTCGCCTCATTTGGCTTTTATATCAAATATTATTTCAAACACGTGTTGATAGGATAATGTTTTTCTTCTGTAAATTCAAATTTAACTTTAACATTTTTTACTTTATTTTTTTTTTGCCTCTTTTACTTCCTTCAAAATCTCATACACTTCTTCTACGCAACTCGAGCACCCAGTGCCAACTCCCAGCATTTCTGAGAGCTGTTCAAACGTCTCTATACCTTGTTCAATTGCTTCTACAATTTGACTGTACATTACTTCCATACACGTACACACCAAATAATCCGGCCTTTGCGCTAATAAACTCTTCTCACTCATTATATACTCCCTCTAGAAAGCACTTTTAATTGACTTATACCTGCAATGCTCTACCCTAATCACACAATGCAGATTATTAAAGTATTACAAATTTTTTACAATTCTTCTATTTTTAGGGGCTTCTATGATCAAACAAAAACGTTTTTTGGGTCTTGTATTACTCGTCTCATCTTTCATTCCATGCTACTCAGAGAACTCATTCAATCAAATAGCTAATTTACGATTACGTTGTTTTACACAGAAAGAACCTGTACAACTAACCGAAGAAGATATTAAACAAAAAGCAAAAACTTTAGACTTAGCTATTCCAACTCTGGATGAGCATACATTACATAGTCTTATTCTTTCTTTATACGGCACAACTAAAAGTACACCTAATAGCATTCTTAATAAAAATCTTTGGCAAGATCTTGAACTTTTAGCTGGAGAAACTAATCCAGAAAGTTCTCTACTTAGCCGTATTGATGAATCTGCAACTAAATTTGGTACTAACGATTTAGCACATAGACTTACTCATCCCTCAGACTCTCTTGAAAAACTCTATGCTCGACAAGAAGCAATTAAAGAACTTTTACATAATACAGAGCTCTATAACATTCTTGATAAAGCATTAAAACAAGCTGGTCAAGCAGAAAATGATTTTTTATTTATGTATCAAGAAGAAAGCGGATTTAATAAAAAAGCTATTGCTTCTTTTTATTTTAATTCAACATTGCCTGTAATTAGATATCTTAAAAAATTGAATTCTCGCACTGAGTGCATGCAAGCTTTTGCACTGTTTGATAAAATCCCTTCTATTGCATTATTTACCTGGTACCCAATAACACAATGGGGTATTAATAACTTTAGATCTGGGTATAATAAAATTGCTTCTAACACAGAAGATTCAAAAGGTGAACTTGGAAAACACTTTCCAACAGCAAAGAATTATATTAGAGAAAATGTTTATGATGGCCCTGATTTTTCATGGGAAAAATTTGCAGATCATACGATAGAAGAACATAATAAAAACAATAATGAACAACTATCTGAAGAACAAAAAGATCAGATTAAAAAGTTTTATACTGAAATACTTCCCGAATCAATGCCTGGAATTTCTACTTTCGTAGAAGACTTACTTGGAAAAAATGATTCTGATCAAGAAATTACAGAAGAAGGGCTCGTTAAAGAACTTCTTTCTTTTGCTTATAAAAATCATGGTACAGAAGCGACTAAATCTGCACTTAAAGGTTTGATCAAAGGACAAATTCCCACTTCTATAGGTGGTCTCTATAAAGTTGGAATAGGTGGCGGATCTATGTATGTAGCAGTTAATAGAGAAAAATACTCTAATAATATTACCAACTACTTACATACTCAGCTTATTGCAACATCAAGCATTATTCGTTCTATGGAACAATGTTCTATAGCTATCAAAAACAATACTGCTCTTTACGACAGCTTAGAACATCATCAAAATCTACATGTACTTTTTGATAAAACAGCAACCAACGTATCTTATAAACTTCAAAAACTTATAAATCTTCTTCGTACTAATACGTTTACAGGGCAAGCATCTTACTTCTCTCTAAAGGGTCGTGTACTTGCAGCATATTCACTTATGCAAGATGTAAAAGAAGAACTAGCGCCTGCTCTTCGTGCGCTTGGTGAAGTTGATGCATTAGTTTCTACAACAAAACTGTATCAAAAATCTCAAGATCAAAATGTACGTTACTCGTTCCCAACATACTTAGACAAAGAACAACCAGAAATTACTTTATCTAACATGTGGAATCCATTTGTACCTGTTGAAAAAACAGTAACTAACTCTATTGCTCTTGGTGGAAGTCAATCACAAAATGTTATTCTTACTGGTCCTAACGCTGGTGGTAAATCTACCTTCTTAAAAGGCATTTCATTAAGTGTTTTGATGGCACAAACTTTAGGTATTGCACCGGTTGAAGAACTTGCATTTACTCCATTTGCAAAGATTAACACTTACATGAATATTACTGATGACACTGCTGGTGGAAACTCACTCTTTAAGTCAGAAGTATTACGTGCACAAGCATTACTACAAACAATTAAGAATCTTGACTCTAAAGAGTTCTCACTTTCTATTATGGATGAAATGTTCAGTGGAACATCTCCAAAAGAAGGTGCAGCAGCTGGTTATAGTGTTGCCGACAATATAAGTCAAAATACGAACAGTATTTTACTTCTTGCAACACATTTCCCTCTTTTGACAAACCTAGAGAAAGATACTGGTAATTTTAAAAACTACCAAGTAAGAATTGTACGTCATAAGAATGGTGGATTCAGCTATCCATTTAAACTAGAAAAAGGAATTGCTGATCAAAATGTTGCTATGGATATTCTTAAAGAGCAAGGTTTTGATTCTAGCATTGTAGATAACGCGAATGCAATTCTGAATAGATAATACATCTATTGATTTTACATAAAATTAAGGGGCGCTCTATGCGCCTCTTTTTTAGATGAAAACCAGCTCTCTGATAACCTATCCCTTGACTTTGACCCCCAAAAGCTTATTCTAAATGCATAATACATACTATCAAAACATAATTAAAAAAATAATATCTATCTGTTTTAGGGGTTTCTATGATTCTACAAAAGCGTCTTTTGGCATTTATATTTTTTATATCATCATATAGCTATACTGAGCCAGTAAAAGAAGCTGTGCATCCATTTAGTACGATAGGAAATAAGCATATTGATGCATTTACAAAAGAAAAAAAAGAAGAGAAAAACCAGAAAAAATCTTTTTTTTCTAAATTAACAGGTTTAGATGATCCCGATTTTACCATTAATAAGATAAAAGATTATGATCGTTATAACTTATTATATAATGAAATTTTAACTAAAAAAACCATCTCTCCTACAAATGCTGTTATTACTCCTATAGCCTGGAAAGACTTAGAACTTCTTTGTGGTGATCACTCTAAATCAACAACAATGCTTAGTAAAATTGACAGAACAATAACTGGTTTTGGGCATGCTTATTTTTCTTATATGCTTACAAATCCAACCGACTCTATTGTTACTCTTAAAAAGAGACAAGCAATTACTCGTACTTTAATAAAAGAAACGAAACTTGCGAATGATATTGAAAAACAACTTCAAGAAATCAAAGAAAAAGAATCTGCATTTCTTTATTTTTGGAAATCAGAAGAAAATAAAACAAATGATATACTATTAAAAAATCTTTATTGGAGAGGAGTATTTAAAGGAATAAATGAATCTCCTGCAGCTCAAGAACTTCAAACACAAGGCGGTCATCTAACTAACTTTATTCTTCCTCTTTTTCTACCTGCGGTTCTTGCTTTTGATATTTTCTTCGTAAAGTCTCCTTTTGGTTTTCAACATTTTTTCTTATCGGCATATGCAGGATTGATAGGTAAAGTTTCTATCGATGAACAAGTTCGCTATACAAATATTCTTAATTATCTTCATGAACAAACAAATAGTGCAGCTTCAATCATAAGAGCATTAAATAATTTTGAAAAAACATTTAAAAAGCATCCTAGCTTCAAAAATCTTGAAAATTACGAAACAATTACTAATTTTTCAAAAGAGAATAAAGTTCTTTCTAAAAAACTAAAAAAACTTATTAAACTCCTAAAAACAAGAACCTTTACCGGTAGACAAACTATATTCTCACGCAAAGGCCGTGTACGAACTGCTTATTACCTTATAAAAGAGATTAAAGCGGAACTTATCCCTGCTCTCTATGCAATTGGTGAAATTGATACGTATCTGTCTACTACAAAAATTTATCAAGAATTTAAAGATGAAAAAGTTAAATTCTCTTTTGTGTCTTATGATCTTGCAGATAAAGCACATATTGTGATGAAAAATATGTGGAATCCATTTGTACCAATTAATAAAGTAGTAACTAACTCAATTACACTTGGCCAAAACATGCCACAAAATATTATTATTACAGGCCCAAATGCTGGTGGTAAGTCTACTTTTCTAAAAGGTCTAACTACTAGTATTTTAATGGCACAAACTTTTGGTATTGCACCAGTCAAAGATCTTGCATTCACTCCGTTTGCAAAGATTAATACTTACATGAATATTACTGATGACACTGCTGGTGGAAACTCACTCTTTAAATCAGAAGTATTACGTGCTCAAGAGTTACTTGAAACAGTTAAAAGCCTTGATTCTAAAAAGTTTTCTCTTTCTATTATGGACGAAATGTTCAGTGGAACATCTCCAAGAGAAGGTGAAGCTGCAAGTTATGGCGTTGCAAAACGCTTAGGGACTATTGATAACAGTATTTTACTACTCGCGTCTCATTTTCCTAAACTTAAAAATCTTGAATCAAGAACACCAAACTTTAAGAATTATCAAGTACGAGTTGTTCGTCATGATAATGGATCTTTTAGCTATCCATTTAAGTTAGAAGAAGGAGCAGCAGATCAAAATGTTGCAATTGATATCTTGAAACAACAAGGTTTTGATTCTAGCATTCTTGATGATGCAAACGAGCTTTTAAACGAATTAGACTAGTACTGATTAGTACAAAAATTAAGGGGCGCTTTATGTGCCCCTTAATTAGATGAAAACTAGCTCTCTGATAACCTATTCCTTGACTTTGACCTCCAAAAGCTTATTCTAAATACATAATACATACTATCAAAACATGATAAAAAAATAATATCGATCTATTTTAGGGGTTTCTATGATTTTAAAAAAGCGTCTTTTAACACTCGTACTACTTATATCATCATATGGATATGCTGAACAAGAAGTAGAAGAAATTCATCCATTTGTTGCATTAGGAAACTCACATCTTAATGCATTTCAAAAAAATGTTATTAAAAAAGACGAAAATTCTAAAAAAGAGAAATCTTTATTTAGCAGAATGACAGGTCTTGATGATCCTAATTTTAGTATAAATAAACTAGATGATACTAATTATGATTATCACAATTTATTTTATAATAAAATTTTCCCCTATGGTTCAATTTCTGCAAAAAATTCTGTTATTTCTCCTCTAATTTGGAGCGATCTAGAGCTTCTTTGCGGAAATCATAATAAATCAGCAACGATTTTGAGCGAGATTGATAGAACAACTACTGGATTTGGTCACGCCTATCTTTCTTATATACTTACAACCCCAACGGATAATATTACTACTTTAGAAAACAGACAAGCAATTATTCGTACTTTAGTAGAAAATCAAGAACTCGCAAACTTTATCGAAAAACAACTTCAAGATATTAAAGATAAAGAATCTGCATTTCTTCATTTTTGGCAATCAGAAAATAGTAATAGCAACAAAATATTCCTCGATAATCTGTATGTACATAAAGATTCTTGGCTTGAACCTTTAAATAGATCCACTCTATGGCAAGAGACAAAAACAGACCTAGGTCACACTCTTACTATAGTTCTACCTATTGTTTTATCACCAATACAAGCTGCTTGGGCTGCACGACGTTTTAGTACAGCCAAAGGAAGCATTATCTCAATTATTAAAAATGCTCCTTCTCTAGGATACTCCTTACTTACCGATCCTAAAACATCGCTCCAAGCAAAATTACTTATTATCGGTAGTAGTGCCTTGTTGGTTGCCAACCAAGCACTGTCCATGAAAAGTAGTATTGACAACCAAATACAACATGCAAATCTATTAAATTATGTACATGAACAAACCAATGGTGTTGCAACTATTATAGACACCTTGTCTAGCTTTGAAGAAACTTTTAAAGAACATCCTGTTTTTTTAAATCTTGAACACATAAAAGCGATTAAAGATGTTATACAACAAACAACAGTACTTTCAAAAGAACTGAATAATCTTGTTACCCTCTTAAAAACTAATACTTTTAAAGGTAAGCAAACAATATTCTCTCTAAAAGGCCGTGTCCGTGTTGCTTATTATCTCTTGCAAAACATTAAACAAGAACTTGTTCCTGCCTTCTATGCAATTGGTGAGCTTGATGCGTATCTTTCTACAGCAAAATTATATACCGAATTTGCTGATAAGCGAGTTGGCTATACTTTTGCATCTTATGATATTGCAGATAAACCACATATCACTATGAACAATATGTGGAATCCATTTGTACCTATTGAAAAAGTAGTAGTTAACTCTATTTCTCTTGGTCAAGATAGGCCACAAAATATTATTCTTACTGGTCCTAACGCTGGTGGTAAGTCTTGCTTCTTAAAAGGTCTTGCTACAAGTATCTTAATGGCACAAACATTAGGCATTGCACCTGTTAAAGAACTAACATTCACTCCGTTTACAAAGATTAATACTTACATGAATATCACTGATGATACTGCTGGTGGAAACTCACTCTTTAAATCAGAAGTATTGCGTGCTCAAGGGTTACTTGAAACAGTTAAAAGTCTTGATTCTAAAAAGTTTTCTCTTTCTATTATGGATGAAATGTTCAGTGGAACGTCTCCAAGAGAAGGTGAAGCTACAAGTTATGGCGTTGCAAAACGTTTAGGGACTATTGATAACAGTATTTTACTACTCGCGTCTCATTTTCCTAAGCTAAAGAATCTTGAATCAAAAACACCAAACTTTAAGAATTATCAAGTACGAGTTGTTCGTCATGATAATGGATCTTTTAGCTATCCATTTAAGTTAGAAGAAGGCGCAGCAGATCAAAATGTTGCAATTGATATCTTGAAACAACAAGGTTTTGATTCTAGCATTCTTGATGATGCAAACGAGCTTTTAAACGAATTAGACTAGTACTGATTAGTACAAAAATTAAGGGGCGCTTTATGTGCCCCTTTTTTATTACTTGATTGTAATTTCTCTACTTTGGTCATTGTTATATTCAAGTATTACCTGACACACATTTTGATCAAGTAGCGGCTTGATAATTTCTGGCCATTCGATAAAACAGATTACATTATCATCGTTTAAATATTCTTCAAATCCTGCCTGTATAAACTGATCTAGTGTATTAAGGCGATACAGGTCAAAGTGATAGATTTTGCGGCCATCAGCAGCCATATAGATACATACATACATATACGTAGGGCTTTGAATTGCTTCTTGAACCCCGAGACTACGCAGCATGGCTTGAACCAGCGTTGTTTTGCCCGCGCCCAAAGAACCTTCAAATGTATATATCTTTGCTTTTTTTTCTAACAACTCTTGGGCAATTTCAGGAATATCATTTTGTTTAATTTGCATAATTTAGATCCTCTATCTTACTCGAAATGGCAATGCATCAGTATTTTTAAAATGTTTGAATGCACATGCTTCTGTATTTTGTATCGCCTGTTGATCAACTTCATCTTGACTTTGCAATTTTGCCCAAGCACTATCTCTCACTGCTTTAGAACATTGTTCGAGAACCATAATTATGCCTGGGTATATTGCTTTTTTACTTGAACCTTCTGTATTAATCAAACTAAGCAAATGCTTTACATTATTTGTATAATATTCTTTTTCCATCTGGCGAGGCACACTCTCTAATGATCTTTTTTCAAATCTATAATCAAGTTTTTTGACTACCTGATCATACAGTTTTTGCGCACGTTTTTTGTCTGCATTGTCTAATCGCTTAGATATACCATGAATATTAGTAGACAATAAATCTTCTATCAACCCAACAGGAAGATCTTTAAATTCACTAGTTCCGCATAAGAATCTAAACTTACCCGATGGCAGTAACAAACTTTTTATTTTACTTGCCCCTCTCCCCTCACACATAGCACACATAACTGCATGATGCTTTTTTGGAGTTAGTTGACAAGTAACAGCTAACTGTTCAGATGAATACGCACTACTTACAACAAGCAATATTATTAATATAAATAATTTCTTCATCTCATCCCCTATAATTTATCTATTACCCTAAACTTTGCTCGTTCTTTTTTAGATACACCTTGACCCTTAGGTTCATGATGACGCGGTACTGTATATTCTTCAACATCTTTATCGGGAGTCTTCATTCGTGCAGCTTCTCGCATAAGATCATCAAGATCTGGAACATTTTCATCTGTTAATTTTTTTAATGAACCAATTTGTTCCATTTTAACACGTTCAGATGATTCAAATGCTTGTTGAACTTTACCATAAAACTCTAGCGGGGCAACAACTTCTTTATTAAGTTTTGTAACATGACCAATAATTTCTCGGTCTTTGGTAATTACCACAATTTCTTTATTTGGATTATCTTGCACAAACGTCACAATAATATCGTCGGCCGTTTGATACTCTCCTGAGTAAATAACTTGAATCCCATGGCTTTTTTCTTTTAAGGGGTACGTACAAGGACCCGCATCGAATACTATTATAACTTTGTGGTTACGTTTTTTTATATAACGCCCCATTAAGTTTATAAATGCTGAACGTCGCGTGTCGTTTGAATCTGGACCATGAATGAGTTTTAGTAGGTTATACCCGTCTATTATAATAATCATAATCAAAAGTATATTGAAAAGTAGCAAAATAATCGATACTCTTATGAGTAACTTATTTTCAGAAGAGGTACAGATGTCTCAACTTATTCAAATGCGTCGACGAATCAAAGCAATCGAAACTATTAAAAAAATTACCAGTGCTATGCGGTTAATCTCTCGATCGTTTCATATGCGTATGAATAAAGAACAACAAGCTTTAGGAACCTATCGAGATACTCTTTGCTCTCTTTTTGCACAATTACATACCATTGCTCCAGATTGGAAACCAACAAAGTTTTTCCCATCCCAAACACTTGTTCACAAAGAACTCTTGATAATTATTGGTGGACAAAAAGGCCTCTGTGGCAATTTTAATACAAATCTATTCTATTGGATTGATACTCATAAAAAAGAACTTTCATCTCCCGATAAGCGCATTATTGTACTTGGTAAACGCGTACAAGAACATTTAACTAAACGTACAATTACAACTAAAAAAACTTACGAAGAACTTAAACCAAAAGATATGGATACGTTTACAGATAACCTGCTGAAAGATATTTTTGATCCAAATGAACATTATACAAAAATCAGTATTTTGAGTAATCATCCCAAAACATTTTTTATTCACGAGCAACGGTATCAGCAACTTATACCCTTTATTGGATGTGCAGACAATACCAATAAACATCTTGCCGACGATTATCATTGGCATCATACACCAGACATGGTACTGAATATGCTCGCTGAAGATTTTATAAAAGTATCGATTAGAACAGCTCTTTTTGAATCTCTTTTAGCCGAACAAGCCGCACGATTTTTATCTATGGACAATGCCACACGTAATGCTAATAAATTTTTAGAGACTATGCAGCTGCAATATAACAAAGCTCGACAAGCAAAAATTACTAAAGAACTTACTGAGCTTGCCGGTGCATTTGAATCTGACTCATTCACATAAAGAAATATTAGCACCAAGATTGCGTAATTTGTCTTCAAGTCCTTGATAACCACGCTTCCAATGATGCACACCAGAAATAGTAGTTTGACCCTCTGCAACCAAACCAGCTAAAACAAGCGCACACGAAGCACGAATATCACTTGCAATAACATGTTCACCATACAAACGTTCAACACCACGAATAAGTGCAGTGTCATGATCAACATCTATTTGTGCACCCATTCTTGAAAGTTCTTTGGCATGCATTAAACGATTTTCGAACACTGTTTCTTGCACACATGAAGTACCTTGCGCCAAGGTTAACACTGCAACCATATATGCCTGCATATCGGTAGGAAACCCAGGATAAGGTGCTGTTTTTATACGAATAGCTTGTGGAGACTTAGTCGCTTTTATTTTTATACCTATACCGCTAGGATCGATTAAAATGGTATGACCCATTTCTTGAAACTTCATAAGCAGCATACCCATCGCATGAGCAGGACCTTGAGGTAAATGTACATAACCACCGGTAATAGCACCAGCTGATAACAATGCTGCTGCCTCCATACGATCGAACATAATTGTATGTTCCGCAGGCTTAAGTTCTTTAACTCCAATAATAGTAATAGTTGCAGGTGCATCAACCTGAATACGCGCACCCATTTTTTTAAGTACTACTATAAGATCAAATACTTCAGGCTCTAATGCTGCATTAATAATACGTGTTGTTCCTGGTGTTAATGTTGCAAACATCAATAGATTCTCGGTTGCTCCTACACTTGGATACTCAAGTAAGAGATTACGAGACTTAACTTTTTTAGTATGCGCATTCATAAGATGATCACGCTCTTCTACTACCACACCCATTTTTTCAAAATTTGTTACGTGATAATCAAGTGGACGAGCACCAATAACGTCTCCTCCTGGAAACCCAATTTTTGCTTTTCCAAAACGAGCAAGTAACGGGCCCATTACCAATACTGAAGCACGCATTTTCTTCATCATTTCTGGCGCAACATAATATCCTTCAAGAGAACGAGTATCAACTTCAAGAATATTTGTTATAAAATCAAACTGAACAGATGCCCCTAAATCTTTAAGCAACTGAATCATATGTATAACATCTTCCGATGCCGGAACATTACGTAAGACAGAAACCCCTTTTGTTAAAATTAAAGAAGTCATAATAACAAGTGTGGCATTTTTTGCCCCAAGCAATAACGCCTCTCCTTCGAGCGCAGGAGATTGCTCAACTGCAAGATAAGGAACAATAGGAATTTGTGTCGTTACTCGAGAAGAAGGGGAATGAATAATTCGTTCTGACATACGGGCTCTTTTTTTTACTACAAAATAATTATATACGTAACATAAAGGTAGTGTATACTAGAGCATTATAGTTTTCAAATCGTTACTTCAACACTTGTTTTATGGAGAATGCACATGGCATCAAAGCACCAAAAAAAGGGACAATTAGAAGTTATTTGTGGATCAATGTTTTCTGGAAAATCAGAAGAATTAATCAGACGAATTAAACGTGCAAAAATTGCCAAAAAAAATGTTCTTGTTTTTAAACCAAGCATCGACAACAGAACGATCATGACACAAGTTGCTTCGCATGATGGAAACAAATTTACAGCCATTGCTGTTGATACGCCATTACAGATACCAGAAAAAATTTCTCCAGACATCGATGTTATTGGTATCGACGAAGCACAATTTTTTTCTCATGAACTCGTAAATGTTGTTCTTGATCTTGTTGAAGACGGTAAAACTGTAATTATTGCTGGCCTTAATCTTGATTATCGTGCCGTTCCTTTTGGTCCTATGCCAACACTGATTACTATGGCAGATACAGTTACCAAACTAAGCGCTATCTGTATTCCTTGTGGCGATGATGCCTATTTTACACAACGAATCGTTAACGGTCATCCTGCAAAGTATGATGATCCTGTTATTCAAATTGGAGCAGAAGAATGCTACCAAGCACGTTGTAGAACCTGTTTTGTTATGGATAAAAAACCATTATGGCAAAAAACTCTGTAGTTTTTAATTGTTCTAATTGTTCACACACTGCTCCTAAATGGATGGGGTGTTGCCCAGGTTGTAGTGAGTGGAACAGTTTTGTAGAAGAAAAAAAACTTGCTCCTTTACCTAAAACAACCGGTGCTCGAAAACTACAACCAGACTCTGGCAATACACTTGCCATGCATAAACTAAAAGATATTATTACTACTAATAAAAGTAGATTATTCTCTGGTTTGGGAGAATGGGACAATGTTGTTGGTGGCGGCATTATGCCCGGTTCTTTATTAGTGCTCACCGGTGATCCTGGCATTGGAAAATCAACGTTACTTTTACACGTTGCAAATAAATTAGCAGCTAAACATTCAGTCTTTTATTTTTCATCAGAAGAATCATTAGAACAAGTAAAATCACGCGCAGAACGCATTAATAGTATCGACAGTAATTTACTATTTTCTGATCAAGCACATATAGAAAGTATTATTGCCACTTCCAAAGAACATAAACCCGATGTTATTATTATTGATTCTATTCAAAATTGTTTTTTTTCTGATTCCCATACGTTTCCAGGAACCGTTGGTCAGTTGCGAGAAACTTCTTTTGCATTAATGCGTCTGGCAAAAGAACATAACATTGCCGTTATTATGACCTGTCACATTACCAAAGAAGGCCATATGGCTGGACCAAAAACATTAGAACATATGGTAGATGGCGTTTTTTATCTACAAGGTGAAGATCGATGGCATACACGTATTTTACGAAGCGTTAAAAATAGATTTGGGGCAATTCATGAACTTGGTTTTTTTGCTATGACCGGCCAAGGCATGGAAGAAGTTCCTCATATTAATCAATATTTATTAGATGAAACTGCTCATGCTCCAGGTGCTGTTTTAGTAAGTTGCCTAGAAGGATCGCGTCCACTGTTACTCGAAATTCAAGCACTTGTTGTGCCTACAAAATTTAGTGTTCCTCAACGCGTTATCTCTGGGCTTGATCATAAACGAGTTGTATTAATTGCTGCTATTTTAGAAAAGTATCTACAAATACGATTCAGTGCGCATGATATTTTTGTAAAAGTAAGTGGGGGTATGAAAATTAATGAAAGCTCTTCTGACTTAGGTATCGCCCTTGCATTACTTTCGAGCTACTTTCAACAAGCGTTGCCCGAAAAAGCAATGGCTCTTGGTGAATTAAGTTTAACCGGATCTGTTAAACCGATTAATGCCATTGATACTCAAATTAAAGAAGCTCAGAAATTTGGTATTAAACATCTGTTTCTTGCACATTCTCAAAAATTAACTGCTAAAAATGTGGTAAAGCTCAAAAGCGTATACCAACTACTCAGTCTTTTTGATATCGAAAAACAATAGTTACTAATCTTGTCGTGCTCTTTTTGCTTGAGGCTCATCTGGTTGTTGATTAACTATCATTTGCATAGGTCCATAATTTTGTTCATATGTATTTTTAAGTTCCATTATGTAAATATAATGTCTTAATAAATTTACTAAAATAGATTGTTGATAGTGATATATGAGATGTGGTGTTTGGCCATATCCAATAAAAACATCTATTTGATTTAATAAATGATTAATTTTATTTACATCTTCAGACATAGCATCTAAAAATCGTTCTTTATGTAAAGATCGATATGTATTAAATAGAATTGTTCGTTCACGCAATGATCTTATATTTGGATCTAGACGAGTAATACGCACCTTACCTTGAGTAAGATCATTCCAGATTAAAGCTTCTTCATTATTTATACATTCTTGTTCAATAAGATCAAGAGCATGATCAAGACGAGCTCTTGCTGGACCATTTATTAATGATTGAGCTTGAGCAAAAGAAACCTGTTGAGCACTCTGAACTCCAGATACAATAATAAACAAAATAAATAATTCTTTTTTCATTTTAACCTCCATGATAACAATAAGCTTGTTTTCATAGAATAACACATCAATAACACGTACTACAAGTATTTTAGCAAAATAAGCTTATCTACACAGATATAATTAATATATTGCTTTTTAAATCTCATATTTGTTAGCCTAAAGGTTAGTATCATCAAAATGGAGAGATTATGAAAAAGAAACTGATTTTTTTAACCTTACTCAGCTACCTAACTCAAAGTTATTGCGCTCAAATACCACTAATAACAAATCTAGAGAGTAAAATAGCAGCTTTAGAAAAAGTAAAAAATAATATTGACCAAACAAAAGAACTTGCTCAACAAATCTTAGACCGCAAAATTATGCCACTGGTAACGCTTATTCTTAACGGAGATAAGAATCCTGACTATAGAAAACAAATTAAACAATGGCGTTTACTTAAATATATGCTTGAATTTCATGCTTTAGCTCTTGAGCAAAAACATTTATTAACCAATAATACCAATGCATTAAATACCTTACGTACCACAATGCTAGAACTAGAAACAGAACACATAAAGGATAAAAACAGACAATGGTCGCACTTTGTACAACGAGCAGCACTTAATCAAAAAGTATTTAAAATAATAGAACAAGAAATTAAAAAAAATCTGTAT
>JBLICC010000020.1:0-16712 GCA_047631715.1 Alteromonas naphthalenivorans | reverse complement strand
CTAAGTCTTCTTTTTGTTGCAATAAAGATTCTATGCGAACAATAAACGGTTCTCCTACAGCCAATGCTCCAGGAAGTTCTTGTGTATAGACTACTATTTTGGATAATGCAGAATCATGAGGAATACGTTTTAATAGTACATGACGTGCCCTTGAAAACCCTTGGTCTTCCCATGTTTTATAAATAAACTCTGATGATGGATTGGTAAGATTTTTCCAATCATAGGGAATACGATTAGCCAAATACCATAAAGCCGTAGCACCAATAGCAATCGGCATACCTGTAGCAAGCGTATCTTTTGCATCTTGCTTTATAAACTCTGACCACGTTTGTGATTGCACAGAAAAGTGAATGAGTAAAAAAAAAGTAATTATTGTTTGGCGCTGTAACATACTATGCCTTTGAATTAATGAGGCAGTAGTGTACCACGAGATAATTAACAAAAAAAGTATTTAAACAGGAGTTATAAGTTGCTTCATAACTTTTAAGAAATATACTATCTCTTCGGAAGTATTATACAGATAAAAAGAAGCACGAACAGAAGATTCGTAACCAAGACGCTTTGCAAGCGGCTGGGCACAATGATGACCTGCGCGAACACAGATACCAAATCGATCAAGATACGCTGCAACATCATGAGCATGCATACCCTCAACCATAAAACTTACCATATGAGACGATTCTTTAAGTTGATCAATAGGACCAAGAATTGTAATTTTTTTTAATTTTTTCAAACCAATAATTGCTTGCTTATTAAGTGCAATACAATTTTTATTAATTTCGTTCAAATCATTACGTGCTAAAAAGTTTAATGCCGCCCCAAAACCAATAACTTGGGCAATAGGAGGAGTTCCTGCTTCAAAGCAAGTTGGTGCAGATAAAAAAGTTGTCGAGACATTATCTACTTCATGCACCATACCACCACCTGTTTTATGGGGAGTACATTCTTTTTGCACATTACGTGCCATATACAAAACACCCATACCCGTTGGCGCTAACATTTTGTGTCCAGAGAATGCATAAAAATCACATCCTAAACTTTGTACGTCTATTGCTTCAAAAGGCACTGCTTGAGCACCATCAACAAGCACTCGTGCTTTTACTTTTTTTGCAGACGCAATAATTGTTTTTAAATCAGTATATGTACCCAATGCATTAGATACATGGGCAATAGCAACCAATTTTGTTTTTGATGTAATAAGATCATCTAAAGAAGACAAATCAAGAACGCCATTACGATCTACAGGAATAATTTTTAAAATTGCATTTTTGCGCAACGCAAGTTGCTGCCAAGGAACAAAGTTAGAATGATGTTCGAGTTGAGAAATAACAATTTCGTCACCCTCTTTAATATTTTTTTCTCCCCAGCTATAAACTACGGTATTAATACTATCAGTTGTCCCACTAGTAAAAATAACTTCTGAAGAAGACTGAGCATTAATAAAACGAGCTGTTTTAAATCGAACATTTTCATATGCCTCGGTTGATTTTTCTCCAAGCGCATAAAGCCCACGATTCATATTCGCATTAGCCGTAGAATAAAAACAACTTATAGAATCTATAACTGATTGGGGTTTCTGAGTAGTTGCAGCATTATCAAAATAAATAAGCGGTTGTTCTCGTTTTTGAGAAAAAATAGGAAAATATTTTCGCAAATCTTGCATAAAACCTCCACTAATCATCTTATCTGATTCTTACTGCCTTCATTAAAACCTCCTACTCACATTATTAATGATAAACTTTGCACCACTTTTGTCAATCGCCCCTATTTAAGCCGAGCTTAAGCTCAACAAAAGAAGCTCTCATCAAGGATAATAAAAAGAAAATATATGCACTTTAAGGCTAGCAAAAATAATCGTTATATTTTACTCTGTAAACGAACTTTATCTTATTTTACATTACTAGGAACATAATCATGAAGAAACAATTATCACTAATTTCGTTATTATTTTTATCATATTCTTGTTTTATACACAGTGCAGATAACACACAAGCTCTTAATCCAAGCGCCCCAACGTTTAATATTCCTAATATTCAACACACTCAACATCAACCACTTACACCCATAAACATGATTAATTCCGTAGGAAACTCTTTCATGCTTTACCCCGGGGCATCTTTATTACCCGAAACACTCAAACTTACAACTGCAAAAACATATCATGAGCTCTTTTTAAAAGATGAAATCGGTATAGCTGTTGTAAGTTCTAAAACAAAACAACAACGACCGAAAGTATTCCCACTCTCTTTATTTAACCAACAAGAGCAAAGCGCTGATACTAAAACAACAATTTATAGACTTCCAATGCTACCTCCACAGCCAATGCCTATGCAAAACTTTGTTTCCATAGCGCCCTTTGAACAATCTATGATGCCCCATGGAATACCTCAGCATTTTATACCGCAATCTCAAATGCCTTTTGCGCACACTATGCCATTCGTCCCTCAACCAATGGTCCCAAACATGAGACCTGTATCTGATCCTGTAGCACCTGTTTCTTTACAAGCAACAGATACCAATGCAATGCTTCTTTTACAAATGGCTGAACTTATAAAACTACAAAAAGAACAATCGGCCCAACTTACAGCACAACAAGAAGAAATAAAACAATTACGAGCTCAAAAAGCACAGTCTCCCGCGCCTCAAAGAAAAGCATTACTACCTACTGCCTCACCAGACAAAACAATTGCACCACCAGAAGAACAGTTGCACCTAAAAACACTCTTAAACAAGAGTCATAAGTCTCAAGAAAAAACTTTGCAACCTGCAGCATCTGCTACATCAAAAGAACAACCTCAAGATACACCTATACCAGAAACGTCTATATCCAAAAGAAAGAATAAAAAGAAACAAGCAGCCACAAAAGAGCAACCTCAAGAAGTATCAAAGCCTAAGCAAGAACCAAAACAAGAAACTTTAGCTCAAGAAATAGTTATTAACCCTAAAGAACTTATCGAACAATCCAAACCAAGTGAGCCTACAAAAAAACCTCTTTCAAAATCAGACAAAATTGCTGCAAAAAAAGAAGTCCAAAAACAAGCATGGGGAGAAGCACAAAATTGCATAGCTACTCAAAAGCATTCTCAAGCACTCGGATATTTAGAAAAAGCAGATCATACTAACCCTGCTGTACTTATAGCCAAAGCACAATGCCTTAATAGAGCAGGTCAACGCTTAAGCGAAACCGATAGTAATCAATTAGCCGAATATATTACTCAAGTTAAATTCTTAAAAACTTATAATACAAATCCACAAGAAATACTTAGAACTCTTGTTACTATGGCTAATGCAAAACCTCATCTACGATGGGAATGGGCTACGAATACACTTGTAAAAAACGAGAATTGGGCTCTTATAGCACAAGCAGAATTAATTTTAAAAGCACAAGTATTACGCCAAGCAAATGTGAGTGCATGTCCTAATGTTGCTAAAGGCAAGCCATGCCAGCATGCAGCAGCGCGTACATTATTAGAAAAAACCCCTAGCGATCCTACTGCAGCAAAATATCTTTTACATCTTATGAATCCCGAAGAAGAATCACAATATCATTGTGCTTTGCACCCAAAAGAACTTTTATTAGATATCGTGCTTGCTCACGAATGTATTGAGACATTAGAGAGAACCAAAGATTCTTATTATGCATCTATTATTAAAACAACAGAAGACAATATTGAACAAGTAAAAATAGCACGAATAGCAGAAGAAACTGAAAAAGCTAAAGAGCGAGAATATAGAACTGATCAAGTTAAACAAAAAGTTACCGATCTTGATTTGAAAGCAAAAACTACAGAAGCTCGAGCTACAAAAGAAGAAACTCGCAAAGAAGCAGAAAAAGCAAAAATAAATCGTGAACAAAAAACCACAAACTTGGCACGTAAAAAAAAGAAAGCTAATGCAGCAGCAAAAACACAAACACAAAAAGATCAAGACGCTCGAGATACAGAAGCTTTTTCTAAACTTTTACCTCAAACAAACACAAGTAGACCACAACCTAAAAAAACAATAAAACAGATGCGACAAGCAAAAAGAAGAGAAGAAGAATCAGCAGCTTTTATTAATTGCACTACAAGTCTCGATAGCGTATTAGGCAATCTAATAGGTGACAGACAAGAATACAGCAATAAACTGACACCTCAAGAACTTGAAGAAGAAGCTAAAAAATTTAAGCAACAAGAAACATACAATAAAGCTCTTTCTGTTAAAACTGCTGTCGAACATATGGCAGCCCTACAACTACAAGAACAAAACAATATACGCAAAAAAGCACGCAATTTAATAGCTCTTAGCAGAAAAACACTAAAAGAGACAAATGAAAAAACAAAACAAAAAGCACTCAAGGAACTATTATATAAAAAACCAAATGCTCTTGCTCATATACAGTTTCAAACAGATACTACTGAAGACAATCTTATACAGCTTGATATTTTAGAATTAATATTAGCATACGAACAAAAACCTCCTGCTATTAAAAGTGCAACATTACACACGTATATCAAGTTAGCTCAGTCATTACATGATTTTGGAGAATCGCGAGGAACCGAAGCTTTAGGCAAACTTTTAATTGATCAAGATAAACATGATGAAGCATTTATACTCTGGGCTGAATGCAAAACACCGACCGCAGAAATGCTAAAAGTCGAAAGTAAATATTGGGATGAAAAAATTATTAATGAAAGTAAAACTGACCCATCAGCTTTAACTGCAGCACTTGATAGACAAAGTACTCTTCTATTAAAACTCAGCATACATCCAGATACCCCCCTAGAAGAAAGAGCAATACTTCAATTAAAGTCTGCTGAAATAATGCCACCTCAAACTGAAGAAAAAAAAGAAGAACAAGTAATGCTTATGAAAACTGTAGCAAAAGCAACGGCTTTATCTCCAGAAGCAGCTGAAAAAGCAACACAATGGTTAATAAGACATTATATAAAAGAACACAATCCTCAAACAGCATTCGATGTTTTACAAGCACAACATTTTGAACCATACATAGAACAATCAATAATACAAATCAAAGAAGACATAAAAGCTATTGAAGAAGATAAAAATAATGAAAAATGGTTACACCTTGTTATTGAACATGCTTCTAATTTATCTAAAATCAATGATCTTAAAATGTCACTTTCTTTGCAAGAAATAAGAGAACAATTAAACATTCTTAATTCCAAAATTATAGAAAATTTCACACGTGTTTTTGATTTTTCTCTTATTAATACTTGGTTAAAGTATTTTCCAGATATACAAAAAACTTTAGAAGTTTCTCATTCTGGATTTTACGAATGGTATCAAGGAGTATCTGCACATGGACAAGGTGATTTTGAATCAGCAAAAGCACACTTACTCAAAGCATGTAACTATCCAGCAATATTACCTGCTGCTGCACATGCATTAGGTCAATTTTATATTTTACAAGAAGATTACACCAATGCCTTATTGTATTTAAAAAAATCAGAAAACTTTTCTCCTATCGATTCAGTTATTTGTCAATCAAAGTGTTTAATACGAAGTTTGAAAAAAGGTGATACCAAAGAAATTAAGTTACAACGTTTTCAAGACGCTTGGGATATTTTAGAAATTGCTGGGACTATAGGGCATTATTGGAGAGGGTCTCAAATTGCAAGAGGTATGCATCCACAAGAAAGTGTTGAATTATGTAGAGAAACTGATTCTCATATTAACCCACACTGTAGCCATAATAAAGCACGCGAATATTGGGAGCAACATGCTTTGGATGAACCTTTCACACATCAAGACTTAGCTCGCCACTATCGAGAAGGACTTGGCGTTAAAAAAAACATACCTAAAGCAATTGAACATGCTCGTAAAGCGATTGAACTTTTTAACACAGAAGTAATAAGTGAAGAATGCGCTATTGTACTTGCTTGTTGTCTTCAAAAAGGTACACCTAAAGAAATTGATGAAGCACATACGCTCTTTATGAAAATAGGAAAACAGAATACTGCTTTTGCTAAACTTTCTGTAAATTTGGCACTTCATCATCAACAATTGAATTATATTTATAACGCTTTCACACAAGGCATTATAACTTTTGAATCTTACACAGACAAAGAAAAACAAAACCTTAAAGAAATACTTACACTTCAATTACCACGGTGCAAAAAACTTTGGAACACTTCTTCTTTAATCAGTAGTACAGTATCTGCATATCCAGGAACCTTTCTTGATTTGATGAATTTTGCTTTTGACTCTGATTTTTCTAATCTACCAAAAGACATACAACTCTTTGTTAATGACCTAGAATCAGTAAATCAAGAACCTCCGAGTCAAGAAAGAATAACAACAGAAGAAGATCTTTTTATACAACAAACCGCTGCTATTTTTGCTACTCAAATACCAAATTCTAATGTTACCCAATTTGCAGGCAATTGTTATGCACTTATAGAACAAAAATTATGCTATCCTGGTGCACAATGCCAAAGATTACCTAGAATTGAAATATTAAAATCATGTAATTTAGCTCCTGATTCATTATCTTATCAAATAATAGCTCAAATGATGCCTTCTTATTTAGTAAGAATTAGACAAGAAATACTAACTAAAGGTATTACTGCAATCTCTATACAAACTTTAATAACTATCTACGATTATTTACAATTGCTTAAAGACAATGGTAGAAATATTGCTGTTTTTAATCGAACATTTAATGATACATTGTTTTCTCTACCTGTGTTAAACACACTACCATCTGCAGAAGAATGGCATGATTTTACCGGTCAAAAAGATCTTGATATTACACCCTTTATTCATAGCCTCATTGATCCAATACAAGAACAACACCCATTCAACCGATCTTTAGCCATATCATTATTATCATTATTACAAACAGCCTGTTTTTCTTATCCTCAGCTGGAAAAAGAACATAAAAAAAGATTATTTAAGCAAGCAAAAAAAGTTTGTAAGACAATCAAAGATAGTTTAGAAACAAATCCTCCAGAATCCTATCTTATTGAATCCTGGAAAAAACGCATACACAATCTCGATGTGGTTATGGATCTGACTAAAAATAAAAAATTTTTCTTATCTGAACACAACTCATTTTAATATCATAAAAACAGCAGAATGCACTAGATATGGTTAATCATCTACAAACCATAATTAAAAATAATGGAACTATTATTTTTGCACCTAAAAATCTTCAAGAAATCCTTTAATAATTATCTTTTTTGCAATAGCATACTCAATGCCACGAGAAGATAAATAGAAAAGATGCTCTTGATTAATATAAGAAACAGCACTTCCATGCCCACATTGCACATCATCATTGAGCGCTTCCAAACTTGGGATGGAAAGTGCTTTAGCTTGTGAACTTACCACTAAATTTTTATTTTCTTGATGCGCACTTGAGCCAGGTGCAGATTGCTCAATCTTAATGTTACCCCGATACTCAAATTGTGCTTTACCATCAAGCACCGTTTTAACCTCAACAGTACTCGTTGCTCTTGGAGCACTATGCAACTGCACAACATCAAACATGCCAATACCAGCATCTAACAAATAAGAACCAGAAACATCTACCTGACTCTTTTGTCCCGATAATATAAATACCTGTTTACGATTCTCTACTTTATTACTCGAAAATTTTTGCGTAAATAATGCGTACTCATCAAGTGTTATATGCAAATTAATATTTTGCATAGAGCCCGTAATATACTCAACCTGTGCGCCTTTGTGTATATGCACAATAACTTCTAAATTTGCACCCTGCTCAGGTTCATAAAGTTTTATTTTTGTATTTTCCTTAACCGTAATATTTATGCTACCCGAAGATGGCAATACTTGCTTATCCAATGGACCCCTCCATCTCGTGCGCAATTAAACGATTAATCTCAATGGCATACTCCATAGGAAGCTCTTTTACAAATACATCAATAAATCCATTAACAATCATAGTGCGAGCTTGTTGCTCAGAAAGCCCTCGGCTCATTGCATAGAACAATTGTTCTTCATTAATCTTACTTACCGACGCCTCGTGCCCCACATCGGTTCGTTCTTCGTGCACTTGCACTGTTGGGTAGGTATCGGTTCTGGATTTATCATCAAGCAACAATGCATCGCATTGCACTCGCGCAGTCACATTATGAGCACCTTTAATAACTTTTAATAGACCGCGATAGCTTGTGCGACCGCCATTTTTACTTATTGATTTCGATATTACATTAGAAGTTGTATTTGGAGCTAAATGAATAATTTTTGCTCCCGTTTCTTGATGCTGACCTGCACCTGCAGATGCAATTGAAATTATCTGCCCTTTTGCACCCTCACCTTTTAAAATAATGCACGGATACTTCATGGTTACTTTGCTTCCAAAGTTTCCATCAACCCATTCAACCGTTGCATTTTTATGTGCAACCGAACGCTTTGTTACCAAATTGTACACATTAGAAGACCAGTTTTGGATAGTAGTATAACGAACATGTGCACCTTCGAGTGCAATAACTTCTACCACCGCACTATGCAAAGAACTTGACCGATAAACCGGCGCACTACACCCTTCTACATAATGTACATAGCTACCAGGCTCAGCAATAATAAGTGTTCGCTCGAACTGCCCCATTCGTTGCTCATCAATTCTAAAATATGCTTGTAACGGCATATCAATACGTACTCCGGTAGGAACATATACAAAGCTTCCACCACTCCATACCGCAGAATTAAGTGCTGCAAATTTATTATCATGCGCAGGAATAATGGTAGCAAAATATTTTTTAACTAATTCAGGATGCTCACGTAATGCCGTTTCTATATCACAAAAAATAACGCCTTTATCTTTCCATTGCTGCTGTAAATTTTGATATACAATTTCTGATTCAAACTGTGCGCCTACTCCTGCCAAGAAAGAACGCTCAGCCTGTGGAACACCAAGAGCTTCGAATGTTTTTTTAATTTTATCAGGAACTTTATCCCAAGATGTTTCTTGCTTGTCTGTAGGTTTTACATAGTACTGAATATCATGATGATTAAGTTCACTTAGATCTGCACCCCAGCTAGGCATAGGCTTTTGTTCAAAAATATCGAGTGCACGTAAACGAAAGTCTATCATCCATTGTGGTTCATTTTTTTCTTGAGATATACGCAAGACAACGTCTTTGCTTAATCCAAATGATTTTTTTTTACTCAAAATCTTTATACCCATGCTTCTCTATATGCGTAACCAATGACGCATCCCCTGATTGTACTAATTGGCCATCTTGCAAAATATGAACAACTTCAGGCGTAATATAATCTAAAATTCGTTGATAATGTGTAATTAAGAAAATAGAAGATTGTGGACTTTGCTTTTTAAAAGCCTGTAATCCAGCAGCTACACATTTAAGTGCATCAACATCAAGACCAGAATCAATTTCATCAAGAATGGCTAATTTTGGCTGAAGAATTAAAAGTTGCAACATTTCGCATCGCTTTTTTTCTCCACCAGAAAATCCCTCATGCACTGCTCTATCTAAAAAAGAACGCTCAAATTTTAAAATAGTACACGCATCAGAAAGACGATCAAGATATGTATCAAGAGATTCATCTGGATACAGTGCTCGAAACGACTCGCGCAAAAATGTACTCAATACCACACCGGGAATAGCATACGGTTGCTGTAAACTTAAAAATAAGCCCGCTTTTGCTCTTTTGTCAGGTGTTAGGCTGGTAATGTCTGTATCGTTTAAAAGAATAGATCCTTGAGTGATTTTATAATTTGGGTGCCCCATTAATGCATAGGTCAACGAGCTTTTACCCGAACCATTAGGCCCCATACAAGCATGAACTGTCCCCTCATCAATAGTCAGAGATAGATTATTGATAAGCTGTTTATCTTCAATAGAAACTGATAAATTTTTAATTTTTAGCACGAAAACCCCTTCTATAAGCTATTTATAAAAGTATAACATTTGTAGAAAGGTCGTAAAGTTTTAAAAACTAGATACTTATTTTGCTTTTTTACAAAAAGCCTGTGCTGCAGCCTTTTGTCTTGCCTCTTCACATTCCTTACATACTAGACCTGTTTCTAGCTCTTTTAGTTGCTGTGGCAATTTTGGATTAATACCAAATTTATCTAATTTCCTAGCTAACTTTTTATAATCAATCTTACTCTTAGCTTTAGGAGCTTCAGGTTCGCTTGAATAGATACTTGTAGAAACTAAACTTATACAAAAAGAGATAGTTAATAATAAACGTTTAATAATAATTCCTTGATAGATTAACAATATAATGTTGTTGAGTATGCATAACCTATAAAAAATTAACTAGAAAAAATTATCTTTTGTATAAATACATTAATCCTACTCCAGCAACAAAACAGGCTACATACGGAACCGTTGGATAATATTCCTGAACATAGGACCAGGTTGATTGCTCAGCATCTAGTTCTTCTAAAATAGTGTTTGCTTGTTTTACAGCAACTCGCAAATCAGCCTTAGTAGATCCGCCTTCTAGATATGCTTTATGAGTACGCTTAATATTATTTATATTCCAATCTAATGGATCTTCAGCATTTAAAGGGTCCCACATTGGATTTTCATCGCCAAATCGAGGTACAGAAAAAATAACAGTGCTCACAAACAATAATCCAAATACTAAAAACTTTTTCATACTACTCTCCCTACTCTATCTAAACCTAGAAACCTAGAAAAGAAAAATAGCCTCTACCTCTAGAAATATTTTTTAAATCTTCTTTAATGGGATACGCAACTTGTTCGATAAGAATTCTTATCACATCACCACTTGGCTCATTAACACCTGGCGTTCTATGAGCTTCCCAGAGAGCACTAATATATGCTTCTAAAATTTTTTCTGCATGATAATGCAAACTTTGAGGATCTTGCTGTACAATATCACCTAATTGATCCAAAGTATCTAAAGCTGAAGTACCATTTTTTGCCATATGCTCTAATAATACCAATGCTGCAAAAAAGAATTTTCTTTCATGTGCCGATTCGATTTCACCTGCTATATCAGCTTTTCCATTTGATTTTGGAGGAACAGGCAACTGAGAAAAATGTCGTATTGTTCTTTCTATTCCATACTTTTCAGGAACTTGTTTTCTTTCTTTAGAAGCATCAGAATCAGATTTTTTTAAATTTTCTAACTTTTCAGTATCACTCATCACTTTTTCTGATTCTGTATTTAATTGAGTATGATTAAATGAACTAAGTCTTCTTTTAGTAGTCTTATCATCCTCAAGATTGGGATTAGACACAAGAGAAGAAAACACACACAACAAAACAATTGGAAACAAAATAATATTCTTATACATACTCACTATATCCTCATGAATAGACGTTATACACTTTATATCACAAAGAAATAGTAACAGAATTGTAAAAGAAATCTAGAAAACTATTTGTCGTTGTTATCAAGAACCTCTTCAAACAGATCAGTATCTTCGCGTTCTTCCTCTGCAGGATCAATTTCTCCCCCAGAACTAAACGGAGACTCATCAGAATATTCTTCTATTGCATCAAAAATGTCTTGCTTAATGCTGACAAAGAAACGAATATCATCAGAAACATAATCACCCATTTCTAGTAAGCAATCGGTATTGTCTGGCTCGCTTGCAATCATCACCAACATATTGCCTTCACGTTCAAGAGGAATAATTGCATTACGAATAAGAAAATCTTTAGGAAACTGAAGCAATAACTCTCGCTTGAAAAAATGCCCTACCGTATCGAACGACGGAACTTCATATACTTCTGAAAGCGCCTGTAGTAAATCATCTTTCAGAACAATATCTTCTGAAATAAGAAAATCATCAAAATTTTCTTTGCTCCGACCGGCAAAATCTTTTTGCAGATCTTGAGACTCTTCAAAAGTTATAATTCCATTTTTAACTAAAACACTGCAGAGCTTTTTTTCAAACGACTGTGTCATGGTGATTAACCTACTTTTAAACCGGCAAAGAAACCGATACCAAAACTTCCTACCAACACTACATTTGCTTTCATCCAAGCAAATAAATTATGAAAAATAGTATCAACATTCTGAGCTGGAGCTTGCCCAACCATGCCATGAACGTTAGTCCAATTAATGTGGATCATGCCAAAATAATCAAGACCCGCAATAAGACCAACACCCAAAATGGTGCAAACTAAAAACATTTGAAAGTATTTTTTAAAAAGAAATCCACTTAAAAGCCCCATTGCCCCAAACATACCTACTTCTACCCAATTAATATGCATGCTCGTGAAATTATTTATAATGCCTTGAAAGTTGAAATTTTTTATATTTTCCATCAGCGTCGGTTGCTGTGGTAATCCTTGTGTAACCATTTTTTTCTCCGTTTACCTTTATTTCCCCAATAACTCCAATACTGACTCTAAGCTTAATAAATTCCTTTAAGTAATTGCAAGAAAAACTTACTTAGGAAGGAAATAGGGCAAAAAAAAAGAGAGGCGTTTCGGCCTCTCCCTTTTTAGCTTTCTAAACTACTAACCAACAAGGTTTCTTAGAGCCTTACCTGGTCTGAATTTAGGAACTTTTTTACTAGGTATTTCCATTCTCTTATGAGTAGCTGGGTTAATACCTATTCTTTTTTTGCGTTTGAAGACTTGGAATGTACCAAATCCTGTTAATACAACCGCTTTGTTTTTTTTCAGCGCATCGCTTACACTGTTAACAAAGGCCTCCAAACACTCTTTACATGTTGCTTTTGGGAGTTTGGTGATCTTCGACATGCTTTCTACTAACATTGCTTTGTTCATAGAATTTCCTTAAATGTTCTTTATGAAAAATGCTTTTCCCTTGGCAAACATAAACTAGTACTAAAATCGTAACCTATTCATTCTTTAACTTTTGTCAACTTAAAATTAAGCCTAAAAATAAAAAGTTATAGCTTATTAATTTTCATATCCCTAAAAAATGCCTGTAGGATAAAGTTTTTTTCTTTATTGTTGTTTCTAAGTCGATTTTTACTTTTTTCTTACTACTCATCCAAAATATATCAAAATCACTTTTTTACTTATAAAAATAAAAAGTGGTGCCGAGGGCCGGACTCGAACCGGCACAAGCATAATGCTCGAAGGATTTTAAGTCCTTTGCGTCTACCTATTCCGCCACCCCGGCACGTAATTTTCAAAGATCAAACCAGGCTTTACGCGCAGGTTTGGAGGCGGCACCCGGAATCGAACCGGGGATCAGGGTTTTGCAGACCCGTGCCTTACCGCTTGGCTATGCCGCCATTACTACTTTTTATCTCTATCAAGTAATACTTTTAGATCTACTGTTGAAATATCTTCTACATCCGCATCTTTGCGATCAGAAAACTTTTCATTCTCAGCATCTAAATACTTTTCTTTTGCAAGACCATCAACCGGTAAGCCCGCTTGCTTCCACCCAGCCATACCTGCTTCGTACGCAAATACTTTTTCAAAGCCTGCTTTTTTCAATTTTTTTGCAATCATTCCACTTGCTGTGCATTTATAATTAGAACAATATACCACAATTTCTGTAGACTTGGACCAATTTTTTACACGATCTACAACTTCCATCACTGGAATTTGAATAGATCCTGGAATATGTGCATCGTCGTAAAACTTCTTATCCAAAACATTGATAACTTTAAGACCTGATTCTTCTTTAGAAGAACTACTAAAACATCCTGGAAGCAACAATAATGCTACCAAAAAACCACTTATATATGTTTTTGTGCCTACTTGCATTGTCATCCTTTTCTTTGGATTATCGTATTACGAGGCTTAAATGTAACATAAAACATTTCCTCTGCCAACTTTTTCATCACTTCATTATTGTAAAGAATCTCGATAATCGTATACGCCCCCAAAAACTAAGCGGGTGCGTTAACAAATCCCATATAATAGAATCGCCTTGAACATCGATAGAAAACAATCTAAATACAATTCTTCCACGGATAAAACTTCCCTGTAATGGTTTACCCCATCCACGGCAATCGTAACTCCCTAATCGATTATCTCCCATAACCCAATATTGCCCATCTTTAAGATGAAAGTCGTATACATCAGAACCTTTTGAAACATTATCAAGAGGCATTCCCGGAGATTGTTCTTTTGGAATACCATGAGTTTCCCACATTTTTTGTGCTGCTTTTACAATATGCCCATTCATACGATAAAAAGGCTGATCATAATATGAATAACTTTTATCATAAGACTTCCATCCAGAAGCACTTAATTTCATAGTTGTCGGCACAAGTGGATACTTATTTAAATAAGGCTCATCAAGCTTTTTGTCATTTAAATAGACGACTGTTTTGTCATCTTCTATTTTACCTTGAATATGATCACCAGGAATACCAATTACTCGTTTGGTCCAGTTTTGTGGCCCCCAAAGAATAAATACATAATGTTGCATCCAATTTTTTATAGGATCTTTTGAGTAAGGATAATCGGGTTGATCAAAGGAGATTATTTCACCCCGTTTTGGTTTTTTAAACAAGTAAGTAAATTTGTCGGCAACATAACTTTCACCCACCAACATAGTTGTTTCCATCGAGCCACTCGGCACCTGATACAAACCGTACCCCCATGTTCGAATAACAAAAACAATAGGTAGAATAACAATTAGCGATTGTACCCAATCAGCAATAAATGATTTGTCTGGTCTATTCCACCATGTAATAAAATTACGTATCCGTTGTATCATGAAAACTCCTATACAAGAACAGAAACAGGGTTAATATGTCTTCCAAAAGCATACACTTCAAAATGAAGATGAGAAGCGTCTTTACCAGATTTTTTTACAAAACCTGTTGCTCCAACCGTTCCAATAACTCCTCCTCTCTTAATTTTTTGCCCGACTACCACCTTGCGCATATTCAAATGTGCATAGCGAGTTTTATATTTACGATTATGAACAATAGTTATGCAATTGCCATATCCTTTATGAAACTCAGATTGAATAACAATTCCTGCAGCAACTGCTTTAATCGGTGTTCCTCTATGAGCTGCTAAATCTACGCCATAATGAAACTTCCATTTATTTTTTCCAATTTTACGAGGACCAAATGGCGAACTAAACCAAAACTTTCCTTTATCAACCGGCCAAGAACACAAAAAGTCTTTATGCGCTTGACGTTGCGGTTCACTTTTGAGTCGTGCCCATGCAGGAACACCCGAAATAGTTGGACCTGTTTTCTTTCTTTTCTTTTTAACGGGAAAACCTTTAACAACAGGAAGCTCATCCCAACTCTCGGAATCAAACATTTTTGCTAGAACTTGATCAAGTTGATGTTGCTTTGCAAATGTTATCGCAGAATCCCGTAAATAATCAGGGTCCCGATTAACTACAGAAAAATCTTCTCTATCAATATCACTAGAAAAAACTATAGCGCCATCTAATGCAAAAGCGTTAGTTATAGTTTTTTTTTTTACATCTTGAGCATCTGGTACAGATTCTCGAGATTTTTCTTTAATAAGACGTTTAAGCGTCATAGAATACGAACGGTAATCTTCCTTGAGTTCTAATAACCTATCGGCTGCTCGACTCATTTGCTTGTATTCAACAACAAGCAAACAAAGCGGTATTAAAACACACAGAAACATTCCTATCAACAAAGGATAAGAAAAAACAATATTCGTATTTTTTTTTACTTTTCTCACAACTACCCTTGTTCCCACATAGCATACTATTTATTCAATATTAGCACCTTGTATCCATCCATGCGCTTTATGATACTTAATTTTATACCATGCGTCTTCTTGTTGCATCACTTTTACTCGTTCACCTTCTTTTAACTCGGCTACAACATCAAATTCTATATTTGGACCTGCAAACAATTGTGCTTGTGGAGTAACAATAAAAGCATACCTGCATTCTTGCACCCAATATTTAAGACCAAGCAACAACCCACATCCCAAACTTATTAATAACAAAAGTACTCTATATTTTTTAATAAAATCAATACGAGTATACTCCGCAAACCACCAGCAAAACCATACAAGCAAAAAAACAATCTGTAATAAAAACAAAGAAAAATACGATTGCATTATAACAAAAAAAGAACGCCAATCTTCTAGTGCGTCTTGTTCTAATTTTTTATACGCCTTGTGTTTGTTATACACTATTTTTTTAACCAAACCAGGGCTTGCATGTTTTTCAGCTTTTTCCCACATTGCCAAAGCTTTTCCATACTGCTGCAAATGATAGAGAGCAATAGCTGTATTATAGTAGGTAACTGGTCCTTGAAAGTTTAATGTTTGGTAATCATCAAGAGCATCTTGATATTGACCTGATTTAAGTAATTTATTTGCTCTATGATACGTTTCATCATGTTTATTTGCATACAAAGGCGATAGTATTAAAAGACTCAAAATAATTCGAGTTATTATAGTCATCATAATACCCTCTCAAATTTTGTAATCCATTCAAGTAACACTACACACAAATAATCTCGATTAGTTGTATCAGAAGAAGCAAAACGTGACACTGTAATATCTGTAAAGAATAATCGCCATGAACGTATTTGCTCATGTGTCATACCGCCTTGTTCAAGTGCTCGCTCAATACGTGCTTCTGTAATTTCACTTACTGGCAGTTTAAGACGCGCAGCAAAAAGCTCTCTACAAATGGTGTACAACTGAGTGGTAGATCCGCTTTTTTTACATTGTTCTATTTTTTGCTTTGCAAATTTAAAAGCATTTTTATAACCATAATGAGGAGCATATTTTTCTTGATACAAGCTCCATCTTTTTTTAACAAATACAAAGCTCATAAAAACAACCGGCAAC
>JBLICC010000019.1:0-17394 GCA_047631715.1 Alteromonas naphthalenivorans | reverse complement strand
TGTTCGGCAATAGTTTTGAGCTCGTCAGCGCCATAATCGTCTAAGTTAAGATATAAGAAAGGTACGGTGTTAATAGCTTCTATTTTGCTTTGCCATACAGGAATATGAGATTTAATAATTTCTTTTTTTAAAGTACGTACTTGTAGTTGAGACTCTTGAAGCTGTTGTTTTTGTTTTTCAACAGCAGTCACTACTTCTTCTGGTTTAACTTTAAATTCTTGGCTGAGTGTTTTTATAGCATTAAAGTTTTTTTGCATAAGCTCAAGAGCTTTTTGGCCAGTAACTGCAAAAATTCTACGGTTACCTGCAGAAAGGGCAGATACTTCGATAATTTTAAATGTACCTATAACACCGGTAGAAGGAACATGGGTTCCACCACAAAGTTCGGCAGAGAATCCAGTTACATCAATAACGCGTACTTTTTCTGGATTATATTTTTCTCCAAAGATTGCAAGCACGCCGCGTTCAACAGCTTTTTTCTGAGAGGTCTCAAAAATATCTAAAGTAATGTTGTCTCTAATAATTGCGTTAACTCTGTCTTCAACTTGTTTTATTTCTTTAGGAGTTAAGTTTTTGTGATAGGTAAAATCAAAGCGTAAATAGTTTGGTTCCACTACAGATCCAGATTGTTTAACTTGCTTACCTAATTGCTCAATAAGTGCTGCTTGTAAGAGATGGGTTGCGGTATGATTGTTCATGGTGTCTTTACGAACTTGCTCGCTTACCTGTTGAGATATAGTATCTCCAACTTTACATGCAGTTGGTGTTTTAATTTTAAAAGCAATTGCGCCGTTAATTTTTTTTAAAGCTGTAAAAGAAGCTTTTTTACCATCAATTATTGCCCAACCTGTATCATCGGTTTGTCCACCCATAGAAGCAAAGAAAGGGCATTGTGCAGTTATTACCCAGCATTCTTGTTCTTTAATAACGTTATCTACAAGTTTGTCATCAACTAAAAGTCCTATAATTTTCGAATCTATTGCTGTTTGTTGGTAGCCTACAAATTCTGTTTTTATAGATTCCGGAAGCTCGATCTTTTTTGCTGACTTTTTCATCTTTTTACCAGAGCGCTCGCGTTGTTCTTGCATGCAAGATTTAAAAGTATCTGCATCTACGGTATAACCATGTTCTTGTGCTACGAGATTTGTTACTTCAAGTGGAAATCCATAAGTGTCATATAATTTAAAAGCTTGTTCACCTGTAATTGTTTTGTCTTTTTCTTGAGCTTTAAAAAAGGCATCGAGAATGGTTTGGCCTTTAATTAAATTGTGTGCAAATTGCTCAATTTCATTAGTCAAAAGAGAAATGATTATTGTTTCACTGGTTTTGAGTTCTGGGTAGATAGAAGACATTTCTTTAATAAATACTTTTGCTACTTCTGGAAAAATATTTTTATCGGTTAATTTTTGAGCAAAAAGGGCAGCGCGACGAATAATTTTTCTTAAAACGTATCCACGACCTTCATTAGAAGGAGACCCACCGTCAGCAATAATAAGCGAAGCCGAACGAATGTGATCAGCAAGTACATGAAACGCAGCTTTGGTTTGAGCATCTTGTTTAGTATATTCAATTCCAGTGAGCTTTTCTGTTTCTTTAATAATGTTTGTAAAAAGATCGGTTTCGTATACGTTATCTTTGTTTTGTAATACACAGGCAATACGTTCGAGACCCATGCCAGTATCAACGCCAGTTTGTTTAAGAGGGACAAAAGATCCATCTTCTTGCTGGTTATATTGCATAAAAACAAGATTCCAAATTTCTAATAATATTCCAGAATCAAAGTCTTCTTGAGTAGGAGCATCTTTACGTTGATCTTTGAGGCGAGTGTCATAAAAGATTTCACTGCATGGACCGCAGGGACCAGTGTCTCCCATTTGCCAAAAATTATCTTCCTTACCAAATCTGTAAATACGTTCTTTTGGAATACCTATTTGTTTTTCCCAGATTTCAAAGGCTTGATCATCGTCTTGATAGATAGATACATATAAATCATCAGGGTTTAAGCCATATCCTTTGGTAAGTAAATTCCATGCAAATGCAATAGCTTCTTCTTTAAAATAATCACCGAATGAAAAATTACCCATCATTTCAAAGAATGTAAGGTGGCGTTTAGTAAAGCCAACGTTATCTAGATCATTATGTTTTCCGCCAGCACGAACACATTTTTGTATGGTTGTAGCTCGAGTGTAGCTTCGTTTTTCATCACCTAAAAAACAATCTTTAAATTGGTTCATACCTGCATTAGTAAAAAGCAGCGTAGGATCTTGGGCGGGTATTAAAGAAGAGCTTGTGACCTGTTCATGTTTTTGTTTAATAAAAAAATCAAAAAATTTCTTACGGATATCCAACGATTTCATGAGCTTCCCATCCAGATATAATTATTTATAGCAACCTGAGCAGTATAGCATAAAGGTTGTTGAGCAACAAAAAAAGGACCCCGATAAAGGAGCCCTTAATTTTCTATAATAACTTAATAAAGTTATTTTTTGCGCCCACGACTGGCAGGTTTACGCAATCCTCCAAGTCCACCATGTTTACGTTTAACAAGGAAGTAAATAAGGAAAAGTGCAGCTAGAAGTAGGAAGAATTGTGATTTTACATCGAGGTTTGGCCAGTAGCAACGAACGTTTTTTAGTAATACTACAAGACCACCAACAAATACACCGGTTCCAAGAACAGCGGGAGTCATTTTTGCTCCTGCAAAAAGACAGGCTGCTCCAATTCCACCTTTAATCAAAAATGATTTTTGGGTTTGAGCTTGGCGCTGGCCATTTTCAACAGGTTTTGGTTTAAATGCTTTGTCACCGTATCTAACTGTTAATGGAATAAGTACAGCTATGGCAACGACGATCATAAGATTTTTCAGATCGGTATCTATTTGCATTGAGAGATCTCCTTTTTTGTGGTTACAAATAAAACAATACATTTTTTTAGACTTAGCAGCTTTAAAATGGAAAGGCAATAAAGTAATAAAAATTGAAAATAAAAGAAAAACCTAAAAGTAAGGTTTAAGTTTTGTAAAAATATCTTTTAAATTAGTCGATACAATTTTTGTTTGTCCGATAATGGGCATAAAATTAGTGTCTCCTAGCCAGCGAGGTACTACATGAAAATGTAAGTGAGAAGGTAGACCCGCTCCAGCCGCTTTTCCCTGATTTAATCCAACATTGATTCCTTTAGCATCAAGCTCTTTTTCTAAAGCGCTTGTGCTTTGTGTGATGAGGCCCATTATTTCGGTACGAGCCTCGGAAGATAAATCAGTAAGCTTTGCTTTGTGATCTAGTGGAAGTATTAAGAGATGTCCTCCGCTATAGGGATAACGGTTTAATACAACGTAGGAATGTTTGAATCTTCCTAATATAAAATGTTCAGTATCTTTATCATCTTTGAGTTGTTCACAAAAAACGCATTCATCTTCTGATTTATTATCAGCACCTTTGGGGCTACGTGCAGATGTGGTAGTGTAATTCTCTCTCCATGGAGCGTATAATACTTTCATTTTTTATCCTTAAGTATCTTTTTATTGTAAGTAATGATTTATAACAGTCTAGTCATAACCGTAAAAATTTTTAAATCTTTTTCATACTTGCCAACCATCGGATATGTGCTATTGTTATTCGATTAAGAAGAGAATGTAAGTGTGAATGGTGCAACTAGGGAGATAGTATATGCATCCGGTAATGCTTGTAGTAGGAACACGTCCAGAAGGCATTAAAATGATGCCTGTTTATTTTGCTCTCAAAAAAGCTTCGATCCCTGTATACCTTTGCTCAACCACACAGCATGCAAATTTACTTACAGAAGTATTCGATATGTTTGGGGTTAAACCAGATATTGAATTGAATATTATGCAACAAGGTCAAGATCTGTTTCATGTTACACAGCAAGTTTTGCAAGGTATGAAGGGTTTATTAGAAAGAATAAAGCCATCACTTGTATTAGTGCATGGAGACACTACAACAACAATGGCAGCTGGATTAAGTGCATTTTATAAGCAAATACCAGTTGGTCATGTTGAGGCTGGTTTGCGGACGGGTGATATCTATTCTCCCTATCCAGAAGAATTCAATCGAGTATCATTAGGACTTCTTGCAAAGTACCATTTTGCTCCAACGGCAGTATCAGCAGCAAATTTACTTGCAGAAGGTAAAAATAAAAATACTGTATTTTGTACAGGTAATACTGTTGTAGATGCATTACGCATTATAGAAGATGAAATTAATTCAGGAACATTAAAAATACGTTCTGATATCGAACAAGCAATTGCTAGTGCTCAAATAAGTAATCAAAAGATAGTACTTTTTACCATGCATAGAAGAGAGTCTTTTAATGGTGGTATCGAGCGTATGATCGAATCTATGAAAGTATTTGCACAGAAGAATCCTGACGTTTTATTTGTGTATCCGTATCATCCAAACCCTGCAGTGATAAGAGCTTTAGAAAAAGTTGATCTTACAGGTGTTGAAAATATTTTTCTAACAGAGCCTGTGGGGTATAAAGATTTAGTTTATTTATTATTTCATACCGATGCAGTAGCAACAGATTCGGGTGGTATTCAAGAAGAGGCCGTGAGCCTTGGAAAACATGTATTGATACTGCGCGAGAAAAGTGAACGAATGGAAGGGGTATGGGAAGGATTAGCTACGATCATTGGAACTAATTCGAATTTCTTTACTCAAAAATTATATGAAGTTTTAGCAGCAAAAAAATCAATAGTACGTAGAACGATATATGGCGATGGTTTTGCAGCAGAAAAAATTGTAAGAATAATAGAACAGTCAAACGATAATGCATCTCGTATCATACATAAAGAACAACAACGAGAGTTCGGCTCTTGAGAGAGGAAGCTATGAAAAAAGTTTGTGTTGTGGGGTTAGGATATATTGGATTACCTACTGCAATTGTAGCAGCCGAGGCGGGATTGCAGGTTGTTGGTATTGATGTAGATAAAAAGCGTGTCGATTGTGTTAATAAATGTTGCCCTGTTATCGAAGAGCCAGAAATAGTAGAAAAGATGCATAATGTTTTGAGTAAAAAAACATTTAGAGCAACATTGGTATATGAACAAGCAGATTATTTTATTATTGCTGTTCCTACACCGTTTACACAAGATAAAAAAGCAGATCTATCATTTGTATTTTCTGCAGCAACGTCTATTGCAGGTGTACTTAAGAAGGGTGATACCGTTATTTTAGAATCAACGGTTCCTGTTGGCACAACAAAAAGCCTTTCGAATTTCTTAGCAGAAAAAACAGGATTAGAGTTTGGGATAGATTTCTTTGTTGCTCATTGCCCAGAACGTGTTTTACCTGGCAATATTTTTCATGAATTAAAGGTTAATGACCGTGTGATTGGTGGTCTTGATCGTGGATCAACTCGCCATGTAGCAACTTTTTATAAATATTTTGTAAGTGGTGACCTGTATTTAACTAATGCAGAAACTGCTGAAATGATAAAATTAGTAGAAAACAGTTATCGCGATGTTAATATTGCAATATCTCATCAGGTTGCTTCTATGGCGTACAGTATTGGTATCGATCCATACGAAGTAATAGAACTTGCCAATAAGCATCCACGTGTAAATTTATTAAAGCCAACATGTGGTGTGGGCGGGCATTGCTTAGCTGTTGACCCATGGTTTTTAGCAGAAAGCTTTCCTGAACATACTCGCCTTTTAAAAACAGCACGAGAAGTTAACGAGAATAAACCAAAAGAAGTGCTTGCGACAATTTTAAAAATTGCTCAAAAGTGGAAGTCTACTCATCAAAAGTCATGTAATATCTTGGTTCTTGGGGCAACATATAAAGCAGATGTTGATGATTTAAGAGAATCACCAGCATTTTTCATTGCACAAGAATTATTAAAAAACAGCGATGTAAACGTTATGATTTGTGAGCCACATGTTACTAAAGATAGATTAGGTAAGACTTTAAGTTCTCGAGCCGTTTCTTTACTTGACGGGGTAGACAAGGCTGATGTTATTGTTTGCTTGGTGGCACATAGTCAGTTTAAAGTTTTAGATAAAAAAGTGTTAGCACATAAAAAAGTATTAGATTTCTGTGGACTATTCCATATAAATCGCCAACAGTCACCTGAACAAGAACAGTTTTATTGGCCTGCAAAAGGATATAAAGCAGATAAAAACAGCAACGCTGCTCAATACAATGTGCCAAGTTCAGCAGAAAAAGAGAGAGAAGAATGAGACAGGTATTTTTAGAAAACGGAAAATTAATTGTTCAAAAAGTTGCGCAACCGCATCTTGATGAAAACGCATTGCTCGTGTCGGTGCACTATTCCTTTATAAGTTCTGGAACAGAAGCGGCAACGATTGCTAATGCTTCGCAGAATCCATTGTTTAGTAATGTTCCTCAAAAAATAAAAGCGGTTTTAAAGTCATTAGCTACTCATGGAGTAGAGGGAACTCGTGCATTAGTAGAGAGCCGTCTTAAGGGTACATTGCAGGCTCTTGGTTATTCTTGCTCGGGTAAAGTGATAGCGGTTGGTAAAAAAGTTACTCAATTTAGGCCGGGTGATTATGTTGCTTGCGCAGGAGCCGGGTGGGCTAATCATGCCGACATTGTATGCATTCCAGAGAATCTTGCTGTTATTGTTCCAAAAAAAGAAGCAGTAAGAAATGCAAGTATTACTACGATTGGTTCTATCGCATTACAAGGTATTCGTCGAGCACAAGTACAATTGGGAGAAATTGTTTGTGTTGTAGGCCTTGGCCTTTTGGGACAAATAACTGTACAGCTTGCAAAAAATGCAGGGGCAACGGTTATAGGTGTAGATCTTGTTCAAGATCGTCTTGATACCGCAAAAGAACTTGGTGCGGATTATGTGTATAAAGGCGGAGAAGGCCTTAATAAAGAGCTTGATTTTTTAACTAAGCATCATGGTGTTGATTGCACTATTATTACAGCTGCAACAGCAAGTGACGAAGTTGTTCAACAGGCTATGGAGATTACTCGTCGCAAGGGTAAAGTGGTTGTAGTTGGAGATGTTGGTTTAAATTTACAGCGTAATCCAATGTATAAAAAAGAAATAGATTTTTTAATTTCATGTTCTTATGGTCCAGGGCGTTATGATAAATCGTATGAGATAGACAGTAAAGACTACCCATACGATTACGTTCGCTGGACAGAAAACAGAAACATGCAAGCTATTGCACAGTTGATTGCTCAAAATAAATTAACTATCGATAAGCTTATAACACATGAATTTCATATTGATGATGTTGCTCAGGCATATGATTTAATTAAAGAGAAAAAAGCTCTAGGTGTAATTATTCGTTACACTCCTAAAGAAGATGATTCTTTTATTCCTGCAGTTCGTAAGCCATTTGATCAAAAAGATATTAAGTTTTTACCTACTATTAAAGACACAGTAAGAGTTGGTTTTGTAGGTGTAGGCGGTTTTGCGCAGGTTAAACTATTACCTATGGTTAAAAAAATTCCTGGCGTAAAAATTTCTGCTATTGTTGATGCAAATGTAACAGCGGCAGAAAATACAAGTCGCACGTATGGAGCAGCAACAGCTTTGGTAGATTCACAGGAGCTCTTTGATAAAGATTTGGTAGACGTTGTGGTTATTGCATCACCCCATAAATTTCATTCCGATCAAGTGATTGGGGCATTGTCTCATGGTAAAGCGGTTTTTGTAGAAAAGCCGATGGTAACAACATTTGAGCAGCATAAACAATTGAGTGAGTTTTTAGCCAACAATCCAAAAGCGCCATTCTGTGTAGATTACAATCGTTCATTTGCACCATTTATACAAAAAATTAAGTGGGAAGTTTCAGAGCGTAAAACGCCATTGGTTATTCAATATCGTATGAATGCTGGTTACATTACCGCTGATCATTGGGTGCAAACAGATGTTGGAGCAGGAAGAATTATTGGCGAAGCCTGCCATATTTTTGATCTGTTCTGTTTCTTAACGGGCGCTAATCCAACAGCCGTTTCGGTTGAAGCATTAAAGCCTCAAGGTAGTAATTTATTTCCAACCGATAATTTCTCAGCACAAATCAGTTTTGATGATGGATCAATTTGTTCATTATTATATACGGCAATTGGTCATGCTGGTCTGGGCAAAGAACGTATGGAAGTATTTTTTGATTCTAAATCAATCGTGATGGATGATTATAAAGTTCTCAAAGGATTTGGCACCTCCCCTGGATTTAACGAGTCGGTTCAGATGCAGGATAAAGGCCATGAAGTTTTAATGCATAAATTTTTTGCAAGTTTAAAAGAAGAAAAAAGAACGATGCCTATTGACTTAAAACGTCTTAATATGGTGTCGAAATTAACACTCACAATTGATGATTTAGCTTGTCGAGGCGGTGGAATTAAGGAAGTAGTAGTGGAGTAAAAAGGTAGTAATGAATGAAAAGAAAGTTTTGTTGGCAGGAGGATTACTTTATTTAGGATTGTCATTTGCATTGTTTAATGCATCGCCCGAAGATCGAGCACATAAACCTGTAGACGGAATGGGGTATCATAAAATAGCAATGCGGTTTGTAGAAAAAGGCACATTGTTATCAGTATCAAAAAGTCCTCTTAATCATCCCATAGGATATCCATTCGTACTTGGATTATGTTATAAGCTATGGGGCAATGAGGTTTGGAAGATTGTACTTTTCCAAGTTTTTCTCATGTTACTATCTTTAGTTATTTGGTATTACATTATAAAACGATTATTTGATCCACAAATTGCTCAATATACTTATTTTTTGAGTATTATTAATTTGGGTTTATTAATCTATCCACAGCTTGTATTAGTAGAGTCCGGGCAGTTTTTTTTATACACTTTGTTTTTTGAGCGTTTATCGCAGTTTTATAATTCTACTAAAGAAAAGATTCTGCTTCAGGCAGGATTTTTTTTAGGTCTTTCTGTTTGGCTTAAGCCTTCTGCTCTTTATTTTCCTTTATATTGTATGCCATTTTTACTGGTCATGTGGTTTTTAAATCGTAAAAATATATTGTATTTTTTTACATATTTTGCAGTAGGTTTTTATGTTCCAGTAGGGCTTTACTCACTGTATAATTATAGCCATTTTGGCTATATAAAGCTTTCTTATATACCTGAGTATGGTCAGTATTATTTCTTACATAGTAAAATTTTAAAACAAATCAATCCGTCGTGGTCTGAGAGTAAATTACGTATTCTCATCCATTCACATTTTAATACTAATTACATAAGGCTCGATAGCCGTTATTGGCAGGGTGGAGCTTTGTTTTTGTATCAAACCTGTTTGCAACATCCGGTGTTAGTATTAAAGCATGTTGGTCTTAATGTTGTAAAAACATTGATTGCTCCTTGTATTACTCAATGGAAGATTTTTTTAGATCCTACTTCTATTACTCCAAATACAGTTTCTTTTTTTTTTACGACATGCAGTCTTATGTTTTTTCCTCTTTCAAAAATATTTTGATCTCAGGAATTACGGTGTATGGAATTGTGTATAGTTTGATGCAGTGGTTTTGTATGCTCTTTGGCTGGAGAGTAGTATTAAAAAACAACACAGAAGTAATGATTTTATTTAGTTTTGTAATAGTGAGTTATTTTTCTTTAATAACCTTTCCTGATGGGGGAGCACGTTATCGATTAATTTTTGAACCTCTGTTTATATGCTCTGCGGTTTTTGGATTTTTTTATATACAAGAATATATAAGAGCGTTTTGTGATACATGGTCTACGTATTATTTTAATCTAAGGAAGAGCGTATGATTAAGCGTCAAATTCATGCAATAGTTCTTGCAGGTGGTAATGGAGATAGATTATGGCCATTGAGTAGAAAAAATCGACCAAAACAGCTTTTACCTTTTATTAAACACAAGTCTCTTTTAGAGCAAACAGTCGAAAGAATTGTGCCTCTTATCCCATTTGAAAATCGCTGGGTTATGACAACCCAAGAACACGAAGAAGCTATTGGAAAAAATATAGAAGCACTTGTCCCGCATATTTTGGTAGAGCCAGAAGCGCGCAATACTGCAGGAGCCATGATGCTTGCTGCATTGATGGTAGAAGAGCGAGACCCAGATGCAACTCTTATGTTCTTGCCGGCAGATCATTATATTCCTCAATCAGAAAAATTTTTAGAATTCATGAGCCATGCACTTGATTTTGCTGCGACTAACGATGTTATTACTATGATCGGGCTCAAGCCATCGTATCCGGCAACGGGGTATGGTTATATTTCTTATGATCATTCAGCACCATTTCCAGCACCGGTTCATGCGTTTCATGAAAAACCAGATCTTAATTTAGCCCAGGAGTATCTTAAAAAAGATTATTTATGGAATAGTGGCATGTTTGTTGTTAACGTAAAAGCATTTTTAACTATTTGCCAAGAAGTGGCTCCCGAGGTTTTTGATCCAGTTGCTCATTTTGTACATGGGTCTGGTGATTATGGTGCCGTGCCATCTTTGTCTATCGATTATGCAGTTATAGAAAAAACCATTAAGCGAGCGGTGTTGCCTGCAGATTTTGTATGGTGCGATGTAGGAAACCTCGATACGTTTCTATCACTTCGAGGTGAACAAGAAAAAGAGCATACGATTATAGAGATAGATGCTAAAGATAATTTAGTTGAAGTATCTGATTTTATGGTTGCGCTTGTGGGGGTAGAAAATATATGTGTGGTCCAAAAAGATGATATTTTGCTTGTTGTTCATAGAGATCAGGTAGAAAAAGTTAAACGAGTAATTGATGTTTTAAAAAAAGATCATCAGGAAGATTATTTGTAAGGGAGCGTTATGTGTGGATTTGCAGGTTATTTTTCAACCAAGCCAGGAATTTTTACCGCAGACAAAGTATTGCTTGAGCAATTACATAAAAGTATTGAGCATCGTGGCCCAAATGGATATGACGTTTGGAGTTCTCATAAATTAGAAGCTGCTCTGGTTCATCGACGTTTAAGTATTATCGATCTTTCAAAGGCTGGCGCACAACCTATGTTTGATGCCGACAGATCAGTAGTTATCTGTTTTAATGGTGAAATTTATAATTACAAAGCACTACGTAAAGAGCTTGAATCTTATGGGCATGTGTTTGCATCAAATACCGATACAGAAGTATTTTTGTATGCATTTAAGCAATGGGGAATCGACTGTCTACAAAAACTTGAAGGTATGTTTGCCGGAGTTTTGGGAGATTTAAAAAAAAATGAGTGGTATTTAATTCGCGACCGTATTGGCATCAAGCCGCTCTATTTTTCTCTCAATGGTAACCACATAAGTTTTGCCTCAGAAATTAAAGCCTTGTGGAAGCTACCCTGGTTAAAACAGAAACTTAATCAGCGTGGCCTCTACCATTATTTAACTTACATGGTAGCGCCGGCACCTCTCACTTTATATCAAGGTGTGTATAAAATGCCCTCTGGTTATTATGCAAAAGTAGACTCAAAACGAGAGATAACGTTTCATGAGTGGTACAATCCGTTGGTTCCAGAAATTCGTTACGATCAAAAAGATTTAAATAACGAACAGTTTTGCGTAGATCAAATCAGAAACCAGCTTACGAGTTCGATTCAAAAACGAATGATGGCGGATGTTCCATTTGGTGTTTTTTTATCTGGTGGTGTTGATTCAAGCTTAAATGTAGCATTAATGTCGCAATTTACCGATCGAGTTAAAACATTTAACGTAGCGTTTTCCGACGGGCCTGAGTACGCAGAAGTTGAGTGGGCTCGTAAAGTTTCTAAAAAATTTAATACCGAGCATCACGAAATTTCTATTTCAGAAAAAGAGGCATTCGAGTTTTTCGAAACTATGGTCCACCATCAAGATGAACCCATTGCCGACTGCGTTTGTGTGCCGCTTTATTACGTTTCAAAGCTACTCAAAGATTCGGGCACCACGGTTGTGCAGGTAGGAGAAGGGGCAGACGAGCTTTATTGTGGCTATCAAAATTATGCTAACTATCTAGAAGCGTATCGCACATACTATCAACCAGCGCAATACATTCCGCAAGTAATTAAAAAGTCGGGTACGTGGTTAGCGGCAAAAGCATTTCCATCAAAAAAGTATCATCTAGCGCTACTAGAGCAGTGGGCATCCGGTAAGCATCTGTTTTGGAGTGGGGCATTAGCATTTTCAGAAGACTGGAAGCGATCGATTATGCCTGCGCCACAAGATGATTTTGATCCGGTATTAGAAAAAATTTATCCAGGGATCGATCAAAGCTTAGATAGTTATGCCATTGTCGATTATCATCTTAAAAAACTATACTCGCTTGACCCATCAGCAGATTTTTTAAAGTCTATGATCTATTTAGAGCTCAAGCAACGGCTGCCAGAATTATTACTTATGCGGGTAGATAAGATGACTATGGCAACATCGGTAGAGGCACGAGTGCCATTTTTAGATCATAAGCATGTAGAGTTTGCACTGCAAGTGCCAACTAAGTTTAAATACAATAATAAAATGACCAAATATATTTTAAAAAAATCAGCAGAAGGCATTTTGCCAGACGATGTTATCTATAGAAAAAAGATGGGCTTTGCGGCTCCTATTAGTCGATGGTTTAAATCAGGTAAATACTTTAAGCCGTATTTTAATGACATGCTTGCAACTAAAAAGCAAACTATAAATGCAGTCTTTGGAGCACAAGAAATAAATCGACTACTAAAAGATACTCAACGAAGTGACCGCGACTATTCTGTGCATTTATGGGTATTGCAAAACGTTATGGCAACGCAGGTTTTTTAGGTGAAAAAAACAATTTTATATTTACGGACCGATATCTGTGATCAAGAGCTTACAGCTGGAGGATCAGTAGCACACACCCTTGGTGTTATTCAGGGCTTTTGTGACCTTGGGCACGAAGTTTTATGCGCTTCGTCATGCATGCAAAGTTTGCTTAAAAAACAAAAGTTAAAACAGTTTGTAAAGCTTTCAAATCCTGCAAGGGCAAGCTTTTTACGTTGGAAAATTAATTGTTTTTTGTCTTCAGTGTTCTTCTTTTTTCAGGTTAAAAAGTTATTAAAAAATCATGATGTACTTTTTATTTACCAGCGCTATAGTTTATTGAACATAACTGGTGTATTGCTAAAATGGGCATATAAAAAAAAGCTTATTTTAGAGTATAATGGCTCAGAAGTATGGATAGCAACTCACTGGATAACAAAAAAACGGTGGCTAACATTTGAGTGGTTAATGAATAAAGTAGAGCAGATAAATATTCAAAATGCCGATACGTTAGTAGTGGTATCTCAAGCGCTCAAAGATGAGTTATTAGAGCAAGGTGTTTTAGAATATAAAATCTTAGTTAATCCCAACGGAGTAGATGCTCAAAAATATTGTCCAGAGGTAGTAACAAAAAAGGTTAGAGAGTATGAAGCAACAATCTGATATTAAAGAGGCAACCAAAAACGTATGGGGAGCAAATCCTGCAGGATGGACTCATGCAAAAGAAGAAAATCCAGGAACAAAAGCATTTTTTGAAAAAGTATTAAAAGAGCGTTTTGGCAAAGAGCACGATTTTTTACCTGAGTTTGTTCAGTATCAAGATTGGAAAGGTAAGCGGGTTTTAGAAATTGGATGCGGTGCTGGGTATGATGCGTATATGTTTTGTAAGTACGGTGCCGATTACACAGGTATAGATATTGTCTCTGAGAACATTGATCGCACTAAGAAACACCTCAAGCTATATAATTTAAAAGCTACGGTTTTAGAGATAGATGCTGAAAAATTAGCATTCGACAAAAAGTTTGACCTTATTTATTCATTTGGTGTATTGCATCATATTCCCAATATCGATGTTGTATTGCAAAAAATAAAAGTTAATTTAGCTGATGATGGAGTATTTAAATTAGCTGTTTACAATAAAAATTCTATTTTTTATTGGTTGCACCTATGGTGGTGGGATCATGTTATGTGTATGGGTTTTTTAAAAGAGTCTTTTGATACACGCCTTGCTCAAATTGAATTTACCAAGAGCGATAGTAATCCTTATGTAAAGGTTTATACAAAAAAAAGTATAACATCTCTTTTAGAGCAAAATGGCTTTACGGTAAAAAATGTATTGGTAAAAAAACTTACTCATGAAGATTTGCCTTCAGTTAGATTTATTTGGAAATTTTATACATATATTCCTCAATCATTTTTAAATGTATTAGCAAAATATTGGGGATGGTATTTGTGTGTTGAAGCTAAGAAAAGTAAGTAAATGCAAGACTTAAAGCATAGTTATTCTAATGGTGTTTTTAATAAAAAAATAGTTGTTTTAGGGCCAACTCCTTTGCCGTATGGGGGAGTTTCTGTGCATATACAAAGAGTTATAGATATTTTTAAAAAACAAAAGAATAAAATTTTTGTTTTTGATTCTACACAAATTTATACTTCTTACACTCGTTATTTAGTAAGATTATTTTTTTTTGTTACTAGTCATTGGCCTGACATTGTTTATTACCATACGCCGGATGGCAATGATTATTATGAGCTGCATACACTACGTTATTTACAGAGTTTGTTTAAATTTAAATTGATCATTATTGATCATGATTGTCGTTATTTATTTGATAGAGATAGCAACTTCAAGGCTATTTATAATAATTTGTTAAAACAAGTTGCCCAGATTGTTTTTATAGGAGAGATTACATATAAAAGTTATATAAGTAATAATATGTATATTCCAAAATCATTTTCTATAGAATCCTCTTACAGCCCTCCTAATATTGATAATAAAGATAATGAATGGCTTAAGTATCCAAAATTATTGCATCAGTTTGTTAAATCTCATTCTCCTGTGCTGGCAATGTCTGTTTATAAATTTACTTTGCTTAACGGAGAAGATTTGTATGGGGTGGATCTTGCTATAAAAGCTATGATTGGTTTGAGGGAAAAATATTCAAAAGTAGGTCTTGTTTGTGCAGTAGGGGATGATAAGGCGAGTGATTACTACCAAGTAATACAGCATATTATTAAAGAAAATAATCTTGAAGAGAATGTTTATTTTTTGCATGGTGATCATGCTCTTTGGCCTTTATTCTTTCATATAGATTTATTTATTCGCCCGACAAGAAGTGATAGTTATGGTATATCCATAGCAGAAGCAATCGATTGTGGCATTCCTGCACTAGCAAGTGATGTTTGTGTAAGGCATAAGAATGCTCATATTTTTAAAAATGAAAAAGATTTCTTCCCAAAAATAAGCATGATTTTAAACTGTATAAAGGCATAAGTATGAAGTATAGAGTAATTACTCCTAGGTATACGTGGAAAGAATTATTTACAGAATTATGGGACTATAGAGATATATTTTTATTTTTAGGGTGGCGAGATGTTTTGGTTCATTATAAGCAAACTGTTATTGGTATCGCGTGGGTAGTTCTTAGGCCCCTTTTAACCGTTGCGATTTTTACTATAATTTTTAGTCGAATTGCGGGTATAGAATCCTCTATTGCTCCTTATCCATTAATTGTATTTTCTGCAATGTTAGCATGGCAATTTTTTGTAGATATGTTGACCTACGCAAGTAATAGTTTTTTATCTAATGAACAGCTTGTTTCAAAAGTCTATTTTCCAAGAATAATTTTGCCTGCAAGTAGGATTTTGTGCAGCTCCGTAGACTTTATAGTTTCTTTTATTTTTTATTTAATTTTATCTTTGGTTCGGTATCAGTTTATTCCACCAAAACAAATAATCTTATTTCCATTATTTTTTGGGTGGTTGGTATTAGTTTCTTTAAGTATTAGTTTATTATTCGCTTCTTTAATTGTTCGTTATAGAGACTTTAGGCATATTGTGCCTTTTGTAACTCAACTAGGTCTATATTGTACTTCTGTGGGTTTTAGTCTTTCGATGGTTCCTAAATCATTAGTATTGTTTTTAGGTTTAAATCCATTGGTCGGTATTATAAATGGATTTAGATGGACCCTTTTAGGAGAGCCACTGCATATAGAGGTGATGTTAGTTTCACTTGGTGTGACTATTATATTTAGCATAATAAGTCTTTGGTATTTTAAAATAGCACAAGATACCTTTGCGGATGCATTATAGGAGTTTAGATGAAAGCAATTACAGTTGAAAATCTTTCTAAAGTATATTCAGTAGCAACTGCTCAAGATCAGAGTATAAATTTTAGAGAAATGCTTACAGAGCAGATACAGTCGCTTTTTAAAAAAAGTCTAAAGCAAGAACCATTTTATGCTCTTAAAGATGTTTCATTTGAGGTAAATCAGGGTGAGGTTTTTGGAATCATTGGTAAAAATGGATCGGGAAAAAGTACGCTTTTAAAAATTTTAAGTAAAATTACAGCACCTACATTAGGTAAAATTACTATTAGAGGACGAGTTGCAAGTTTATTAGAAGTGGGTACAGGCTTTCATGCAGAGCTTACGGGACGCGAAAATATATTTATGAGTGGTATTATTCTTGGTATGAAGCGTTGGGAAATTAATAAATATTTTGATGAAATTGTTGCATTTGCAGGAGTGGAGAAATTTCTTGATATGCCGGTTAAAAAATATTCTTCGGGTATGACGCTGCGGTTGGCATTTTCTGTTGCCGCATATCTTAATTCTGAGATTCTCATCGTTGATGAAGTATTAGCTGTTGGAGATGCTGAATTTCAAAAAAAATGTTTAAGCTTAATGGGGTCCTTACAAAAGAAGGGTAGGACTATTTTGTTTGTTTCTCATAATCTTCCTGTAGTAAAAAAATTATGCAATAAAGTATTGTTTTTAGAAAAAGGAGAAGTAAAGCAGATAGGAAGGCCAGGAGAAGTTATCAGTAATTATTTAATGAATAATCAAGAATATATTACTCAAAAAGAATGGAATAAAGACGCGGCTCCTCAAGATGACATAGTCTGCTTGCATAAAATTTCTATCAACAATCAATTGAGTAATAATGTTTTTGATATAAGTGATCCAATTAGTATTGAGATAGATCATACTATTAAAAAACAAATAACAGAGTTGTGTTTTTTAATTGAATTGTTTGATGATCAAGGAAATCTTGTTTTTGCTTCAATTGATACTTCTAGCCCATTAATTTTTAATAAAATTAGAAAAAAGGGAAGCTATACAAGTATTTGTTGTATTCCCTCACATATTCTCAATGAAGGCGATTATTTTATATCTCTTCATATTATGACTCCTCAGAAAAAATCCCATGTTGTTTTAGAATATATTCTTTCTTTTAAGATGGTAGATCATCAACAAGGATTGGGAGCACGAGGTAATTGGGTTGGTAATTGGTTGCCTTCAGCTATAAGGCCTTTGTTAAAATGGGAAGAAAAACAAATATGAAAATGAAAACTTTATTAACAATAGTTATCCCAACACGCAATAGACCGCAATATTTAAAAAGATTGTTAAAATATTTTATTAAAGAATCTTTTAACCTTAGTATTATAATTGCCGATTCAAGTGATGATAACTATAAAGAA
>JBLICC010000018.1:0-17545 GCA_047631715.1 Alteromonas naphthalenivorans | reverse complement strand
CAATCTCCTGTAGATAAAAAAGTAAAAAATGTAAGTGATAACTTACAGTATCGAGATTTTTTAACTGTTGGGTTATTGGTTGATAAACTAAAAATAGAAGAACAGGGCGATTTAATTAAAGATAATTGGATCTATATTCAAGAGCCGGATGTACAAGTTGGAAGACTACAGATTTTTAATAATTGGAGTCCATTCATGGTTACAGATTCCAATAAGGTATGGATTGGTCTTGAATATTTTTGTTACACAACAGATGATCTTTGGAAAATGAAGGATAAAGATTTAATTGAATTAGGAAAACAAGAGTTAGAAAAGATTGGTATTATTGAGCAAAAGTTTGTTCAAGATGCTACTGTTATTAGAATGGAAAAAACGTACCCTGCTTATTTTGGTGTATATAAAGACTTTGATATTGTGAAAAAGTTTACAGATACTATTGATAATCTCTTTTTGTTGGGACGTAATGGCCAGCATAAGTATAATAATCAAGATCATTCTATGTTAACTGCGATGGCTGCTGTAGATAATATTATCAATAACAGAAAAGATAAGGCTAATATATGGTCAGTTAATATGGAGCAGGAGTATCACGAAGAGAAAACGAGTTGACCAAAAAGCTTTTTTGCCGTACTTTAAGGGGTATCCGTTCGTTTTTTCACATAAAAAACAAAATTTAAGATGATAGACAGTAAGGAATATTTCATGGATATGAATAAGGCTTTCTTTTTACGTAAAGAAGATCGTGAGCCAAAATGGCATTTAATTGATGCTAAAGGTAGAATTTTGGGAAGATTGGCAACAGAAATTGCAGATCTTTTACGAGGTAAAGGTAAGCCTACTTACACTCCTCAAACAGCAAGTGGTGACTACGTAGTAGTTATTAATGCTGACAAAATTAAGTTAACTGGAAAAAAACTCGAAGATAAGATATATATTCGCTACTCAGGTTATATGGGTGGTAAAAAAGAGTTGACCGCAAAAGAAATTCTAGCGAAACATCCAACACGTATTCTTGAACATGCTGTAAAAGGTATGCTTCCTAAAAACAAACTAAGTAATATTATTGAAGGTTACTTAAAGTTGTATGCAGGAACAGAACATCCTCATGATGCACAGTTAGGTTTGTAATCTCTAAAGATTGCTAAAAAAATAAGGGCTCAAACGAGCCCTATTTTTTTGCTTAATTTTAACTTAAAAATAATAAAAATACGTCTTTAAACGTAAGATATAAGAAAAGACTTCCAATAAGAGCAACGCTTATATACTGAAAGTATAATTGGAATGTTTCATTTACTTCTTTGCCAATGATGGCTTCGATGGTGTATATAAGTGCATGTCCACCATCAAGAACGGCTAGCGGGATAGCATTAAGTGCTGCGAGTCCTACAGAAATAAAAGCTAAAAATAAGAAGAATAGCCCCATTCCTTGGCCTGCGCTATCAGCTGTTAATGATATCATCATGAGCGGTCCAGCAAAATTCTCTGCAGAACGCTTAGTAAATGCTTGAGAAATACCTTTAAATGTGTTTAGAAAGAGCTTTCTAACGATCGATGCTGCCTTTGTGAGAGATTTTGTTAATCCCATGGCTGGCATAGAAGGGAAAGAGAATTGAATCCCTAAGGATCCAGTTTTTTGGTTCTTAACTATTTTTGAACCAACTGTCATAGAAATTGTTTTTTTATGATTATCTCTTTCAATAATCATAGAGGCTTTTTGGTCTGGTAAATTTCCGACAGTTTTTAAAAGCGCTCCGATATTTTGGCTTACATCAATACCATTAACAGATACTATTTTATCTCCAGCTTTAATACCGCCTTTTTCGGCAGCAGAATCAGGAAGTACTTTTTCTACTGAATAAGCACTGTCTTGAGCTAAAATAGGGTTAGCGGGTATGCCATACATTAAGAGCCCTACAAGTACAAAATAGGCAAAGATAAGGTTGCAGAGGATGCCACCAGATACGATGAGCATTTTTTGCCAGTAACTTTTTGCAGAAAGGGTTCGTTCTTTTGATCCAGCGGCTTTAGGATCATTGCCACATTCAACATAAGCACCTACGGGAATAAGAGAAAGAGAAAAGGTTGTTTCACCAATTTTTTTGCTTATAAGTTTGGGGCCCATTCCAATAGAAAATTGAGGAACGTGTACATTGAAAAGTTTTCCAAAGATAAAATGACCAAATTCATGAAATGCCATAACTGTTCCGATACCGGTCAGTCCTAGAGCAATAAATGGTAGTTTTTGAATAAGTATACTGATGGATGAAGCGATTCCCATATGACTCCCCTATAATAAATAAGCTGAAATGATAAGATAATGAAACAAATGGTAGCAGGGAATCTAAGAATCGTCTATGGCCTAGGAATAAAAACGTTTTGTAGAAAGGAAAATTAAAAAAAGTTTTTATAAATTAAGCCTAAAAATAGTAAAAGTGATAAAAAAAATGATGACTAGCTTTCTTTATGCGTGATTCCTCTTGAAAAAAAATAGAAAAACGGTACAATAACGATTAAACCTTTGAGCTGAATCTCATGTTTGTCTTGGATTAAAGATATATATCATATTATGTGGGGTTAAACGTTTTAGAACGGGTTCATGGTTTCTTATACAGATTTTTAGTTTATTTTATTGGGAATAGCACACTATGCCTACCATTAATCAGCTTTGCCGGTTTGGAAGAAAAAAGATCAAAGAAAAGTCAAAGAGCCCAGCTCTAAAAGGGTGTCCTCAAATGCGTGGTGTTTGTACCCGTGTTTTTACAACGACACCAAAAAAGCCTAACTCGGCGTTACGTAAAGTAGCTCGTGTTAAACTTTCCACTGGAATTGAGGTAACTGCCTATATTCCTGGTGAAGGCCATAACTTGCAAGAGCATTCTGTAGTGCTTATTCGGGGTGGTAAGGTAAAAGATTTACCGGGTGTTAAGTACCATATTGTTCGTGGTGCGTTAGATACAGCTGGTGTAGAAAATAGAAATCAATCGCGTTCGAAATATGGTACAAAACGACCTAAAGGTTCTAAGTAAGGATTTGATACATGCCAAGAAGGAAATCAGTAAGTTATAAACGCGATATCGGAGTTGATCTTAAATATAACTCTGAATTGGTTCAAAAGTTTATTAATGTGATTATGGATCAAGGTAAAAAAAGCATTGCTCGCTCTATTATGTACGACGCAATTGATGTCTTGGTTAAACAAAGTAATGGCGACAAAGAGCAAGGATTAAAAACATTTTATCGTGCATTCGAAAATGTTGTTCCTGCTGTAGAAGTAAGACCGCGTCGTGTTGGTGGAAGTGTTTATCAAATTCCAGCTGAAGTTCGTCCAGAAAGAGCACGTGCATTAGCAATACGTTGGGTTATTAAAGCTGCAAAAAGTCGTTCTGATAAAACAATGGGCCTACGTTTAGCGCAAGAATTGTTAGAGGCTAATGAGGGTCGTGGAACAGCAGTTAAAAAGAAAGCTGATGTACATCGCATGGCAGAAGCTAATAGAGCTTTTTCTCACTACGCTTGGTAATTAGGGGTTTAGGAAATGGCAACAGATTTAAAAAAATATAGAAATATTGGAATTGCAGCCCACATTGATGCGGGTAAGACAACTGTAACAGAACGTATTTTGTTCTATACCGGAGTTTCTCACAAAATTGGTGAGGTTCATGAAGGTGAAGCTGTTATGGATTGGATGGAGCAAGAGCGTGAGCGTGGTATTACCATTCAGTCAGCAGCAACCACTTGTTTTTGGAGAGATTATCATATCAACATTATCGATACTCCTGGTCACGTTGACTTTACTATTGAAGTAGGTCGTTCTTTGCGTGTTCTAGATGGTATGGTTTCTGTGTTTTGTGGTGTTGCAGGTGTGCAGCCTCAATCAGAAACAGTATGGCGTCAAGCTACTCGTTATGATGTTCCTTCTATTATCTTTGTAAATAAAATGGATCGTATTGGTGCAGACTTCTTTAAAGTTGTAAAAGACGTTAAAGAACGTTTAGGTGGTAATGCGGTTGCAATGCAAATACCTATAGGTGAATCAGAAGGTTTTGAAGGTGTTGTCGATGTATTAACTGGTAAAATGATTAAATACAAAGATGATACAGGTTCTGATGTTGACTGGGTAGATGCAGATGCTGAATATTCAGATCAAATTAAAGATTTGCGTGCAAAAATTATTGAAGCAGCAGCAGAATTCGATGAAGTTTTAGAAGAAAAGTTTATCGAAGAAAAAGAAATATCAATTGAAGAAATCAAATCTGCGTTGCGTAAGGGTGTACTTAAAAGAGAAGTATTTCCAGCGTTTTGCGGTACAGCGTTTAAAAACAAAGGTGTTCAGCCTATGTTAGACGCTGTTATTGACTATTTACCATCTCCATTAGATGTTCCTCCGGTAACTGGAGAAAATCCAGACACAGGAGAAGAAGAAGAACGTAAAGCGGATCCAAAGGAACCGTTTGCAGGTCTTGCTTTTAAAATTATGACTGATCCATTTGTAGGTACATTGTCATTTGTTCGTGTTTATTCGGGAACTTTAACTTCTGGTTCATATGTTAGAAATGTTACAACTGGTAACAAAGAACGTGTGAGTCGTTTAATTAGAATGCATTCTAATAAGCGTGAAGAGATTGATAAAGTTGAAGCAGGAGATATCGCGGCATTTGTTGGTGTTAAAGATGTTAAGACTGGTGATACACTTTCTGATCTTAAAAAAACTATATTGTTAGAAAACATCGATATTCCAGCATCAGTTATTTCTTCATCTGTTGAGCCAAAAGAAAAAGGTGATTACGAGAAAATGATTCTTGCATTGCGTAAAATGACGCAAGAAGATCCATCTTTCAAATTGTCTTATAATGAAGAAACAGGACAAACAGTTATTGCAGGAATGGGTGAATTGCATTTAGAAGTGCAAGTTGATCGTTTAAAACGTGAACACAAAATAGAAGTGGTTCCAGGTAAACTTCAAGTGGCTTATAAAGAAACTATTCAGAAGCCAGTTAATGTTGAAGGTAAATACGTAAAGCAATCTGGTGGTCGTGGGCAATATGGTCACGTATGGTTGAAAATGGAGCCGTTAGAGCGTGGTGAAGGTTTTAAATTTGAAAATAAAGTAACTGGTGGTTCAATTCCTCGTGAATTTATCCCAGGTGTTCAAAAAGGCGTAGAAGAGTCCATTAATAATGGGGCAATTGGGGGCTATCCAGTTGTTGATGTTAAAGTTTCTCTGTATGATGGATCATACCATGATGTTGATTCCTCTGAGATTGCTTTTAAGGTTGCAGCAACAATGGCTTTCAAGTCTGGCATGAAACAAGCAAGTCCTGTTTTATTAGAGCCGATTATGAAGGTTGAAGTAGAGACACCCGAGGAATATATGGGTGATGTAATGGGTGACTTGAATTCTCGTAGAGGTAGAATTCTTGGTATGGATGAAAAAGGTAGCACGCAGATTATTAAAGCAGAAGTTCCTCTTGGAGAAATGCTGGGGGGATATTCTACAACGTTGCGTTCTTTGAGTAAAGGGCGTGCAAGTTATTCAATGGAATTTGAGTGTTATCGTGAAATGCCAAAAAATGTAGAAGAAGAAGTTTTAGGAAAAAATAAGTAACGCTATTATAGCAATTTCAGGAGTAATCATTATGGCAAAAGATATCTTTGAGCGTAAAAAGCCAAACGTTAATATTGGAACAATTGGTCACGTTGATCATGGAAAAACAACGTTAACCGCAGCTATCACTAAAGTGCAGTCAGGTAAAGGACTTGCAAACTTTACCGATTTTTCTTCTATTGATAAAGCACCAGAAGAAAAAGCTCGTGGTATTACTATTTCTACATCTCATGTTCCTTACGAAACAGAAAAACGTCATTATTCGCACGTTGACTGTCCGGGTCATGCTGATTACGTAAAAAATATGATTACTGGTGCGGCTCAAATGGATGGTGCAATTTTGGTTGTATCTGCAGCAGATGGTCCTATGCCTCAAACTCATGAACATATTTTGTTGGCAAAAAACATTGGTGTGCCAGCATTAGTTGTGTTCTTGAACAAAGTTGACATGGTTGACGATGTAGACATGATTGAAATGGTTGAAGAAGAAATTCGTGATTTGTTAAAAAAACATGATTTTCCTGGTGATACTATTCCTGTTATTAAAGGTTCTGCTCTTAAAGCTCTTGAAGGTGATGCTGCTGGAGTAGAAGCGATTAATGAATTAATGAAAGCTGTTGATGAGTCAATACCTGAACCAATTCGTGATATTGAGAAGACTTTCTTGATGCCGGTTGAGGGTGTATTTACTATTTCAGGTCGTGGTACTGTAGCAACAGGTAAGATTGAACAAGGTAAAATTAAAATTGGTGAAGAGGTTGAAGTTATCGGCCTTGGTAAGTCACTAAAAACGATTGTAACTGGTGTTGAAATGTTTAAAAAGACATTAGACAGTGGTCAAGCTGGTGATAATGCAGGTCTTCTGCTTCGTGGTCTGAAGAAGGAAGATATTGAGCGTGGTATGGTTATTGCTAAACCAGGAACTATTACTCCTCATAAAAAATTCAAAGCTCAAATTTATGTTTTGAAAAAAGATGAAGGTGGACGTCATAGCCCATTCTTCAATGGTTACCGTCCTCAGTTCTATTTCAGAACAACTGATGTAACAGGTATTGTTACATTAGAAGAAGGACGTGAAATGGTAATGCCTGGTGATGATGTTACTGTTACAATTGAGTTGATTCAATCAATTGCAATGGAAAAAGATCTTCATTTTGCAATTCGTGAAGGTGGAAGAACTGTTGGTTCTGGTGTTATTACACAAATTATAGAATAAGATTGGTTATTAAAAAAATGAAAAAACCAAAAATTCGCGTAACACTTAAATCGTATGATCATCAGTTACTCGATAAAGCAGTAAAAGCTATTTGTTTGACAGTAAAAAGAACTGGGGCTGAGTTAATTGGTCCTGTTCCTATGCCAAATAAAAGACGTATTTTCACTGTTTTGCGTTCTCCACATGTAGATAAAAAATCAAGAGAGCAATTTGAATTAACGACTCATCGTCGTATTTTGGATATTGTTTCTCCATCTGATCAAACAATAGACGCTCTGACGAAACTTAATATTTCGTCTGGTGTCGATTTAGAGATTAAATAAAATGAAGGAAGGCTCTTCATGGTAGGTGGTTTTTGGGGAAAAAAGATTGGCATGACGCAACTTTTTTCCGGCAACAAGGTAGTACCTGCAACGGTTATTGATATATCTTCATGGTATATTACTGATGTCAAAACGCAAGAGCGTGATGGATATCATGCTGTACAGGTAGGAAAAGTAAAAAAACGTTATGAAAAAGAACAGTTTTCTCTTGAATGGCTCAAAGAAAAAAGAACTTATTTTATTTTTGTACGAGAGATTCCAGTTAAAGAACCGGTAGACGGTTTAGAAATTGGAAAGTTAGCTGATTTTTATACGCTTTTTAACGAAGGCGATTCAGTTGATGTTTCTGGTGTGACTAAAGGTAATGGTTTTGCCGGCGTTGTAAGACGTTATAACTATAAGGGTGGTCGTGGCAGTCATGGTTGTACGCAAGGTCGTACTCCGGGTGCTATTGGTGGCTTAACTCGAAGTGGTAAAGTTATTAAGGGTAAAGGACTTCCTGGTCATATGGGTGTTAAAAAAAGAACGATGCAAGGTCTGGAAGTGGTTAAAGTTCTTAAAGATGATAATGCTATTGTCATTAAAGGATCTATTCCAGGAAAAGCTGGTTCATTAGTTTTTGTTCGTAGAGGTAGAGCATGAGTCAAACTTCAAAAAATCAAACATTAGGTGTTAAAGATTTTGGTATTACAAAATCTGATACAACACTTCCTCCTGAAGCATTTGCACAAGCTATACGTGGTTTATTGCACAACTGGAGACAGGGAACTGTTGGTTGTCAAACTCGTAGTCAGGTAACAGCTTCTACAAAAAAACCATGGCGACAAAAAGGAACTGGTCGTGCTCGTGTAGGAAGTGTAAAGTCTCCTTTATGGCGTGGTGGTGGTGTCATTTTTGGTCCACAGCAACGTACACGAACATTAAAAGTAACTAAAAAACTTCGTCATGCAGTAGTAAGAGATATATTACAAGGAGTTTTAGAGAATAATCGTTTGCTTATAGTTGATTGGTCTTTGCAAGGAGATAAACCAAATACTAAGCAAGCATTTGAAATGATTAAAACAGCAAAGTTGGAGAATAAACAAGTAAATGTATTTATGACGCCAAATGATCTTTTGACGGCAAAATCATTCTTGAATATACCTTCAGCACGTATTGTTTTTACAGATGCTCCTAATGCATATGTGTTATCTGATGCACAGTATTGGGTTGTATTTAAGAAAGACATTGATGCGTTTAAAACTATGGTGGCTCAATGGACATAACGATTTATGATATTATTAAAGGTCCTGTAATTACAGACAAGGCTTACAAGGTTAATAATAAGTTAAAGCAACTTATTATTAAGGTGCATATGAAAGCAAATAAGCCTTTAGTAAAAGAAGCGCTTGAAAAATTGTTCAATGTAAAAGTTGATAAGGTTCGTATTAGTATTCGTAAGCCAAAAGCACGTATAGCTAATAAACGACCTATCAAAGGCATACATGAAAAAAAAGCAATTGTAACACTTAAAGAAGGTTATTCAATTGACGTTCTAGGACAAAGTGGTACAGATATTATTGCTACAGATTATGTACAATCATTGAAGGCGCAGGAGTAAACTATGGCTATTGTAAAAAGAAAACCAAGGAACGCATCGCTTCGTTTCCAAACCTTTATTTCTTCAGAAGATATTACTACGAATAAGCCAAATAAAAAATTAACGGTTGGTTTACGTAAAACGGGTGGACGTAATGCGTACGGAAGAATCACTGTTCGTCATCGAGGTGGTGGTGCTCGTAGAAAATATCGTGTTATCGATTTTGCACGTAGTGTAAGAGATATTCCTGGAAAAATTGTTTCGGTTGAGTATGATCCAAATCGTAATGTACGTATTGGTTTAGTTGCTTATCAAAATGGTGATCAACGTTATATTCTTTTACCTGAAGGTCTAAAAGTAGGACATCCAATTATTGCGGGTAATAGCGTAGAAGCAAAGCCTGGAAATGCAATGTCTTTAAGAAGTATTCCAGTTGGGTTTACCGTACATAATATTGAGATTCGACCAGGTTCTGGTGGTAAAATTGCACGAAGTGCAGGAACATCTGTTCAGCTAATGGCAAAGACAGATGATTATGCAACATTGCGTATGCCTTCTAGAGAAATGCGCCAAGTGCATTTAGATTGCTGGGCGACTATTGGTGAATTAGGTAATGCTGATTTTAAAAATATTTCTTGGGGTAAAGCAGGAAGAACACGTAATAGAGGGTTCCGTCCGTCTGTTCGTGGTATGGCTATGAACCCGGTAGATCATCCTCATGGTGGTGGTGAAGGTCGATCTAAATCTGGTTCTCATCCGCAAACTCCTTGGGGTAAAGGTTGTAAGGGTACAAGAACCCGTAAACGTAAGAATTCACTTATTTTAAAAAGACGTCCTTCTAGGAAAAATAAGTAAGTAGGGAATAAGAAACTATGAGTCGATCAACGAGAAAAGGTCCTTTTGTAGACGCATCACTTATTAAAAAAGTGCAGCATGCAAAAACGGATAAAAAAACAGAGCCAATTAAAACATGGTCTCGTCGCAGTATGATAATTCCTGAATTTGTAGGACTTTCAATTGCGGTACATAACGGTAAAAAATTTATCTCAGTATTTGTTACTGAAGATATGGTAGGACATTATTTAGGTGAGTTTGCTCCCACACGTACTTTTAGGTTACACAGTGGTCAGCGAAAAGCTGGAGTTGCCCCTAAAGGGTAATTGCAGTACACTAACAGTATGAATATAACGAGTTTGAGGCTATAATGCAGTTTAAAGCAAAATCGAAAAACATTCCTTTTTCTCCTTTTAAATTAAGACCACTTATTGATGTGGTAAGGGGAAAGAGCGCTACCTACGCTCTACAGTGGCTATCTACCCAGTCCTTACAGCGTGTAAGACCGATAAAAAAATTGATTGAATCTGCGGTAGCCAATGCAAAAAACCTTCAAGGGGTAGAAGGAAATGACTTGCAGGTAAAAGCAATTGTTGTTGATCAGGGTCGATCATTCCGCTATTTTAAGCCAGGTTCTATGGGTAAAGCAGCGCCACAACGTAGAAGATTTAGTCATATTAGTGTTGTATTAGAATCAAATCAACAAGCAAAAGAGGCTTAGTGTGGGACAAAAGGTAAACCCAAAAGGTTTTAGAGTCGGCGTTTATAAAGATTGGGATGCTCGTTGGTTTGCACGTAAAAATTACGGTGATCAATTGCTAGAAGATCTTAAAATAAGATTTTTTTTAGCAAAGAGACTGCGTAATGGCGAAGTTTCTCGAGTTGAAATTGAAAAAGCTGGCGATAATATAAAAATTATTATTCATTCTGGTCGTCCAGGAATCTTGATTGGTAAAAAAGGTCAAGAGATTGATAATTTGCGGAAAGAAATTTCTAAAATTGTTAAAAAAAATGCAATTGAAATATCTATTCAAGAGATTAAAGCTCCTGATTTAGATGCAACATTAGTAGCAGCAAATATTGCAGGACAATTAGAACGTCGTGGTAGTTATAAAAAAGCAATGAAACGTGCTGCAGCTTCAACATTACGTGCTGGTGCAAAAGGCATTAAGATTTGTTGTGCTGGACGTTTGAATGGGGCTGAAATTGCCCGTACAGAATGGGTAAGAATGGGATCTGTTCCTCTTCATACTTTACGTGCGGATATTGACTATGGGCTTGTAGAAGCGCAAACTACCTATGGAAAAATTGGTGTAAAAGTGTGGATTGGCCGTGGCGAATATCAATTTGTATAAGTGATAGAAAGAAAATATTATGTTGATGCCTAAAAAAACTAAATATAGAAAAGTCCAACGAGGAAAGCGCCGAGGCCTTTCCAAAGGGTGCCGTACAATTGCTTTTGGTGAATATGGTTTAGAAGCTGTTATTCCTGCTTGGATTACTTCACAGCAAATCGAGGCGATTCGTGTGACTATGTCTCGAGGATTAAAAAAAGAAGGTTCTTTTTTCTTACGAATGTTTCCTGATAAGCCGGTAACTAAAAAGCCTGCTGAAACACGTATGGGAAAAGGTAAAGGGAACCCTGAGTTATGGGTTGCTGTAGTAAAGCGTGGTCGTATTATTTGTGAAATTGGTGGTGTTGAAGAAGTAAAAGCACGTGAGATTTTCAGTTTAGTAAAATCAAAACTTCCTATGAAAACAAGATTTGTTAAGAAGAGCCAGGAGGCAGTTGTATGAAAAAATCGGATTTGAATAAAGAGCTTACAGAATTAAATGCTATAGAGCTCAAAGCAAAAGTAATTGAATGGAGACGACAATTGTTAAGTCTTCGTTTAAATGCTGCAACTTCTCATGTAAAAGATTTTTCTCAATTTAATAAATTGAAAAAAAATATTGCACGAGGGCTTACGCATTTGCAGTTCAAAGAAAGTACTCTGAACGAGAAAGAGCTGACACATGAGTAAAAATAATAAAGTTGTATCTGAGCAACAAAAACAAAAACGTATTTTGTTAGGAGAAGTTATTTCTGACAAAATGGACAAGACTGTTGTTGTTCGGGTGACAAGAAAATTTAAACATCCATTTTTTGGAAAAGTTTTGAAAGTGCAAAAGAACTATAAAGTGCATGATCAAAATGAAGAATCTTCAAAAGGTGATACTGTTGAAATCCAAGAAGGTCGTCCACTTTCAAAGACAAAACACATGTATTTAACTCGGATTATTAAAAAATCTGATTTAAATAGTTCACCTGTGGAGAAAAAGTCATGATACAAAAAGAATCATACTTAGTAGTTGCTGATAATTCGGGTGCAAAAAAAATACAATGTATCCATATTATTGGAAGTACAAGAAAAAGATTTGCATATTTGGGTGACCTTATAAAATGTGCAGTTAAAGTAGCTATTCCAGGTGGAGTAGTGAAGAAAAGTGATGTAGTAACAGCAGTTATTGTAAGAACGAGAAAAGAGTTTCGTCGTGAAGATGGTACTTACATTCGTTTTAGTGAAAATGCTTCTGTAATTATAAAAGATAATGAAATGGTGGCGACTCGTATTTTTGGTCCAGTTGCTCGAGAACTACGTTCTCGTAAAGGCTATAAGGGATTTTCAAAAGTAGTTTCACTTGCACCAGAGGTTTTGTAGAGCATAAAGGTAACGACAGATGATGCGTATAAAGAAAAATGATAAAGTAAAAATTATCGCAGGAAAAGATAAGGGGAAAGAAGGCGTAGTTTTGGCTATCTTACCCAAGAAAGATAAAGTAAAAATAAAAGGGGTAAGTATTGTAACTAGACATGTCAAAGCTCGTCGTCAAGGCGAAACTTCTGGTATTCGTAAAGAAGAGTCTTTTATATACGCACCAAATGTGATGCCGATTTGTTCTTCATGCAAGAAAACGTGTCGTGTTGGAAGCAAACAGTTAGAAGATGGTAAACGCGCACGCATTTGCAGTCGTTGCAAAGAGATTATTTAAGGGTTAAGGATTACAATTATGATAAAGCCACGACTCAAAGAGCTATATGACACAAAATTTCGTGCTGAGTTACAAAAAGATTTAGAAATTAAGAACGTTACTAATGTTCCACAAATTTCTAAAATAGTACTCAATGTTGGTGTAAAAGAAGCGGTTGGAGACAGTCGCATCTTGCAAAAAGTAGCAAAAACCTTAGAAAAAATTGCTGGACAAAAAACTGTTCAAACAAAAGCAAAAAAATCTATTGCGGGTTTTAAAATTCGTGAAGGTATGCCACTTGGTGTAATGGTTACATTGCGTAAAAAAAGAATGTATGAATTCTTAGATCGTCTTATTAGTATAGCTCTTCCTAATGTACGTGATTTTAGGGGTGTTGGAACAAAATTTGATCGCAAGGGTAATTACAATCTTGGTATTAAAGAATGGTCAGTGTTCCCTGAAGCTGATGATTTAACTGGGGACAAAGCTTTTGGGCTTAACGTTACGATCTGTACAACAGCTAAAAATGATGAACAAGCAGCAGCGTTGTTAAAAGTATTTAATATGCCGTTTCGTTCAAAAACTGAAAAGAATAGGTAAAACGAATGGCAAAAAAATCATCTATAGAAAAAAATAATCGTCGTAAACGTCTTGTTCTGAAACATAAAGATGAACGAGTTCGTTTAAAAGCTCTTGTGAAAGATGAAAATCTTTCACTACAAGAACGTTTGGAAGCTCAAGCAAAACTTTCTGCGTTACCACGCAATTCAAGTCCAGTACGTGTACGTAATCGATGTGAATTAACTGGACGGCCCCGAGGATATATGGGAATGTTTAAACTTTCTCGAATTAAATTTCGTAAACTTGCTTTACAGGGCTTATTGCCAGGTGTAAAGAAAGCAAGTTGGTAACCTGTGAGTAAGGAACTATAACTATGTCAATCGATACGATTGGTAACTTTTTGACCATCATTAGAAATAAAATAAAGTCTTCTAAACCGTATGCGGTAGCTCCTCATTCTAAAATGAATGAAGAAATTGCTCGTATTTTAAAAACAGAAGGTTTCATTCAAGACTTTGAAGTTGATACAGAAAATTCTTTAAGAAAAAAATTAAAGATCGTGCTTAGATATGTTGAGGGTGAATCAGTTATTCATGATATTCAACGTGTAAGTAAGCCAAGTCGTCGTATTTACGAAAAAGTAAAAAATATTAAACCAGTTATTGGTGGTCTTGGTATTGCGATTATTAGTACTAGTCGTGGTATTATGACTGACAAAAAAGCAAAAAGTGACTCTACTAAAATTGGTGGAGAAATACTTTGCAGAGTTTGGTAGGGGAATAAAAAATGTCAAAAATTGGAAGAAAGCCTATTAAGCTTGACGGTGTAACGCTTGATATACAAGGGCAAGAAATAAACTATAAGGGGCCGCATGCATCTGGTATGTATGTAATTCCAGAAGAGTTGATTATTGAAGTTGTAGATAATCAATTGTTTGTTAAAACAAAAGCAAAAAGCCGCAATGTTAATCGTATTTGGGGATTACACCGAGCACTATTAGCAGGTAAAATTGAAGGCGCAGCAAAATTATTTGAACGCCATATCAAGATTACTGGATTAGGTTATAAAGCTATTGCTAAAGGCAAACAAATTGAATTCTCTTTAGGGTATAGTCATAAAATTAATTTTGATTTACCAGAAGGTGTAACAGTTGATATTGATAGATCCGGACAAAATGTTACGGTTAAGTCAGCTGATAAACAGCTTGTAGGTCAAGTTTGCGGTGAGTTTCGTTTATTAAGACCAACAGAACCTTACAAAGGTACTGGCGTTCGTTTAACGACAGATATTGTTATTCGTAAAGCAGGGAAAGCTAAAGGCGCTTAGTTTAACTAAGTAGTTAAGGCTTTATAGAGGATAAAAAATGACAATTAAGAAAAAAGAAAAAAATCGTAAAAAGAGAAGAACTCTTGGTGTACGTAATCGTTTACGTAAACATGATTCTGCTCTTCCGCGAGTTTCGGTATTCAGAAGTCTTGGGCATATCTATGCGCAGGTTATTGTTGATGCTCAACATGCAACAGTTGCAAGCGCATCTTCTTTAACAGTTAAAGATGCAAAAGGTACTAAAGCTGAAATTGCACATGCCATTGGCATTGAAGTTGCAAAAAAAGCTTTAGAAAAAGGAATCAAGAAAGCAGCATTTGATAGAGGTTCATGCCTGTATCATGGAAGAGTTAAAGCGTTAGCAGAAGGTCTTAGGGCCGGTGGCTTGGAAATTTAGTATGATGGATGAGGAATAAAATTATGGCTGAACGCACAAGAAAAGAATCAGCAAAAGATCAAACGACAATGGTTGATAATGTTATCAAGGTTCGTCGTGTAACAAAAGTTACTAAAGGTGGAAAAAGATTTGGTTTTTCTGCACTTGTTGTTACGGGTGATCAAGGTGGTCGTATTGGTATTGGACAAGGGAAGAGTCGCGAAGTTGCTGCAGCTATTACTAAAGCAACAAATCGTGCTCGTAAAAATTTAATAGAAGTTTCTCTTCGAGGATCAACGCTCCCATACAATGTATTAGGTCGTCATGGTGCTAGTAGAGTATTAATTCGTTCTGCTTCTAAAGGTACTGGTGTTATAGCCGGTGGTGCAGTTCGTTCTGTTATGGAAGCTTTAGGAGTAAAAGACGTTTTAGCAAAATCATTGGGATCTGAAAATCCTACTAATGTTGTTAAGGCTACTTTGAATGCTTTAGCTCAATTGCGTGGACTTAAACGTATAGCTCAACTTCGTGGAAGAAGTGTAGAACAAATTATAAAGGGCAGCCATGAATAAGTTGCACGAAAGAATTAAAATTACCAATAAGCGTAAGCGTATTGGTCGTGGAGGAAGCCGTGGAGGCACTTCAGGTAAAGGACATAAAGGGCAAAAAGCTCGTTCAGGTGCTGGTAGAAAAATAGGACCAGCGTTTGAAGGTGGTCAAATGCCATTGCATAGACGTTTACCTAAGCGTGGGTTTACGAATGCTCGCTTTAAAAAAGAATTTTTACTTGTTAATTTAGATCAACTCGACACTATTTTTAGTGACGGTGATGCAATTACAAAAAATATTCTTGCTGAAAAAGGATTAGTTAAAAAATCAAATGTTTTAGTAAAAATATTGGGACGTGGAAAACTTTCCAAAAAACTTACTATAACAGTTGATGCGTGTAGTGCGGTAGCACAAGAAGCAATTATTTCTTGTGGTGGAGAAGTTCACCTTATATAAAAGAGGTCTGAGCCAGTGATCATTTTAAGAAATTTAAAAAATATATTCTCTATTCCTGAGTTAAGAAAAAAAATGTTCTTTACTTTGGGAGTTTTGGTTATTTACAGATTGGGAACGTATATTCCTGTTATTGGGGTTGACGTAAGTCGTTTACGTGATTTTATGCAACAGGCAAGTAAACTGAGTGGTTTACTTGGATACCTTGATGTTTTTTCTGGTGGTGCACTTGCTCAGTGTACGTTATTTGCTCTTGGTATTATGCCGTATATTACGGCTTCTATCATGATGCAAATTTTAGGATTTACTATTCCCTACTTTGAACAGCTTCTTAAGGAAGGTGACTACGGAAGACGTATTATTAATCAATATACGCGCTATGTAGCATTAGGCATTAGTATTGTGTACAGTTCTATGTATGCAGCAGCTTTAGAGTCATATGGTCTTGTACTTGAACCTGATTGGACATTTAGATTTATTTTTATTCTTTCTTTGTCTGTTGGGTGTATGGTTGTTATGTGGCTTGGAGAGCAGATTTCGTTATTTGGCATTGGTAATGGAAGTTCAATGATTATCTTTGCGGGTATCGTTGGACGTTTTCCTGATTATGTTATTAAAACGATACATTCTGTTCAAACAGGAAGATTAGATCCTATTATTGGTGTGTTAATTTGGGTTGCATTCATTTTAATTACCGCATGTATTGTATTCTTAGAAAAAGGTGATAGAAAGATACCTGTACAATATGCACGAAGAGTTATTGGTCAGAAGGTGTATGGTGGTCAAAATACTTATATACCATTCAAAATTAATAGCGCGAGTGTGATGCCGGTAATTTTTGCATCTTCTGTTTTAAATATTCCTCTTTCTATTACAGGAATGTTGGCGAAAAAATATAAATTTTTCTCAATGATATCTGAAAAGATGGTACAGACGGGCTTGCTGTTTAATGTATTACAGTTTGTTATGATTGTATTCTTCTATTTCTTTTATACAGCATTGGTGTTTAATCCAACAGAGCTTGCAGATAATATTAAAAAAAGTGGTGGATTTATTCCTGGAATTCGTCCAGGACGTAAAACAGCAGAATTTTTTGATCATATTTTAACACGCCTTGGTCTTGTTGGTGCAACATATTTAGGATTATTGGCTATACTTCCAAATCTTATGGCGGCACTTGTTTCAATGCCATTCTATTTAGGTGGGACAGCTTTATTGATTGTTGTTGGAGTTGCTCTTGATACGTCTTCTCAAATTGAATCGTATCTTATTGAGCATAATTATGAAGGTTTTTTGTCTTCTGGTAGATTAAAAGCACGAGGCGCGCGTTGAGTACAAAACAGGTATTTGTTTTCTTAGGAGCACCTGGAGCGGGCAAAGGGGCGTTGTCTCGATTGTGTGTCAAAAAATTAGGCTGGAAAGAGCTCTCGACAGGTAATGAATGTCGAAAGCATCGTTCAGAAGGCACAAAGATTGGCCAGGAGATAGATTTTGCTATTAAATCTGGTACACTAGTATCTGATAATGTGGTCATTGACATGGTAGCTCAGTGGATCGGAAAAAATATAAATTCTGCTCTGGCTATTATTCTTGATGGATTTCCACGAACAATTGCTCAAGCTCAAGGTTTGGTGCAATTGTTAAAAGATGAAAATAATGGTGATTTAAGTTTACATGTGTTTCAATTAAACCTTGATGATGAAATAATTGT
>JBLICC010000017.1:0-19315 GCA_047631715.1 Alteromonas naphthalenivorans | reverse complement strand
GAATGTTCGAATGGCTGTTTTTGATAAAGTGTATCAAGAACAAGAATGTTATAATTGTGTTTAGCTAATAACCAAGCGGTATGCGAACCTATGTAGCCCGCACCGCCAGTTACTAAAATTGTTTTTTGCTTCATACTCTACTCTTTTGATTTATACTTCGATACAAATACTCGTAAACTCGTATTCACTCAGTATGACTCGAATAAAAAAGTCTCGAATCACCCTGAGTGATTTTGAACAAAGTGAAAAATCTTGAATCATCCTGAGTGATTCCGTTAGGAATTGTATCGAAGGATCGAATGGGTCGAGAGACTCCTTAATCAACCGCAGCACTTTTTATGCTTTTGTCCTGAGCCACATGGGCACGGATCGTTACGACCAATACGTGGTTCATCGCGCACTGTAGGCTGATGCTCACCAGAGCTTTCTTCTGAACCAGTCATCTTAAGAGACTTAAGCTCTTGTTCTCGTTTTTTTTCTATTTCTTGTGTATTAAATCGTTCGGTGTTGAGATGGAAAATTCTATGTACAATCTCCCAACTAATTTGCTCCATCATCTCTCGGAACATTTCGAATGCTTCTCGTTTATATTCTATAAGCGGATTTTTTTGTCCCCAACTACGAAGATTAATACCCTCTTTAAGATGATCAAGATTAAGCATATGCTGCTTCCATGCATGATCGATAGTTTCGAGCATGACCCATTTTTCTGCTTCGTCCATCATTTTTTTATCTTGCTCATTTCTATACAATGCATATTGCTTAAGTAAAAAATTGATAACATCTTTTTTTAGAATATCACTGTTATCATGATTAAATGGTTGCTTTTCGAACAAAGATTTTTCGAGATGGGTCATTTTTGACAAAAATTCATACAGATTATCTAGTTGTACGGAATCAAGTGAACGATCGGGAACAAAACGTTCAAACACATTTTGTACTCCAGATATAATCATGTCTCGAACAAGATCGCGCATCTGCTCTTCGCCCTCAAGAACATCTCGACGATAGGCATAAATAACTTTTCTATGTTGATTCATAACATCGTCATACTCAAGCAAATGCTTACGAATATCAAAGTTATTTTTTTCAACTTTTTCTTGCGCACCCTCAATGCTGCTTGAAACCATAGAATCTTCTATAGAATCTTCTTCGGTCATGCCACCCCAATACTGCATGCTTTCTTTAAGGTTAAGATTACCTCCGCCAAAAACACGAATAAGTTCATCTTCGAGAGAAAGATAAAAACGGGTTTCTCCAGCATCTCCTTGACGCCCAGAACGACCACGCAACTGATTATCAATACGACGAGACTCGTGTCGCTCGGTTCCCAAAATATAAAGACCCCCTGCTGCCAAAGACTCGGGAGTTAATTTAATATCGGTACCACGACCAGCCATATTAGTTGCAATAGTAATATGCCCCGCTTCACCTGCATGCGTAATAATATCAGCTTCTCGCTCGTGCTGTTTTGCATTTAATACTTCGTGCGCAATGCCTTGCATACGCAATACCTGACTTAATCTTTCTGAAGTTTCGATCGCAACCGTACCAATTAAAACCGGCTGTCCTTTTACATGACGCTCTTTAATGTCTTGGACAATAGCATTAAATTTTGCATTTTCAGAAAGAAAAATTAAATCTTGTTTGTCATCTCTAATCAATGGTCTATTGGTTGGAATAACAACAACATCAAGTTTATAAATATTATGAAATTCTTCTGCTTCTGTTACTGCCGTACCGGTCATACCGGCAAGTTTTCCAAACAATCTAAAGAAGTTTTGCAAGGTAATAGATGCAAGTGTTTGGCTTTCTTTTTCTACCTTAGCGCCTTCTTTAGTCTCAAGCGCTTGATGCAATCCATCACTATAGCGACGGCCACCTAGAATACGACCTGTAAATTCATCGACAATTAATACCTGATTGTCTCGAACAACATATTCAACATCTTTACGGAACATTGTATGTGCTCGCAATGCCTGATTAACATGATGCAAAATATTTAAATTTTCAATCGCATACATATTTTCAACACCAAAGGATGCTTCTACTTTATCGATACCAACTTCGGTTAATAATACTGACCGCTGCTTTTCGTCAACTTCGTAATCAACATCTTTTTTAAGATGCTTTATAGCATCATCAGCAGTCTGATAAAAATTTTCCCCTTGATCAGTAGATCCAGAAATAATCAATGGTGTACGTGCTTCATCAATCAAAATAGAATCAACTTCATCTACAATGGCATAAGGCAATGTATTCTGTACGTAATCAGAAAGACGAAACTTCATATTATCACGCAGATAATCGAACCCTAATTCATTATTAGTTCCATAAATAATATCTGATCTATATGCTTTTTTTCGATCTTCATCACTCATATCATGCTGAACAACATCAACAACAAGGCCAAGTCCTTCATATATTGGACGCATCCAATCAGCATCACGACGAGCAAGGTAATCGTTAACCGTTACGAGAAACGCACCCTTTCCAGTTAATGCATTTAAATAGAGAGGCAGTGTTGCGGTTAAAGTTTTACCTTCACCGGTTCTCATTTCTGCAATTTTACCTTGGTGTAGAACAATTCCACCCATCAACTGCACATCAAAATGGCGTTGGCCTAATTTTCTTTTACCTGTTTCGCGTACTACCGCAAAAGCTTCGGGCAACAGATCATCAAGCGTTTCATCTTTACTTAAACGCTCTCTAAATTCAACTGTTTTATGTACAAGATCAGCATCTGTTAAAGCACTTATCGCTGGCTCAAAACTATTAATCTTATCTACAATGGGCTGTAGATTTTTCAGCTCTCGCTGATTCTGCGTTCCCATAATTCTTGCGAGAATATCGGTAATCATTTGTTTGCCCCTTCATCGCTCGTTAAAATTTTATCTTTCTATTGTAAACTACGATGCTCACTATTTCAATGAAACAACAGTAACTTGACGCATATTCGTGCCTTTTTGACGACGGTATGAGCAAAAAGACTTTTGACAAATAGTGCATCTATTATAATTAAATATAATCTGTTGTGAAGAAAACCCAGCAGAAAGAAGCTCTGAAGCATTGTATAAACCTAAATCAAAGAAGTATTTATTGTTCTTTTTAAAAAGAGCTCGACTCGTATGCACATTTGACCCTACTCTTTCTAAAAATAAAGAATCAACCTCATAACAGCAATGCTTTGCAGATGGTCCAAAGAAAATTTTAATATCTTTTTTTTGGGACATAAACTTTTCCTGTAAATCCAGGACAACCTTATTAGCAATCCCAGCAACAGAACCTTTCCAGCCTGCATGTGCAATACCTACCACTTTATTTATCTTGTCAAAATAAACAATAGGAAGACAATCTGCGGTTACAATACCTAAACCTAGAGTAGGTTGATTAGTTATCAAATAATCGCCATCTTTACCGAATAAAATAGAATCTTGAATGTCTTTTATTTTAAAAACAGTTTCTCCATGAGCTTTATGTACTTGATTTAAAAATATAAGTGCCGACAACCCCATACGTTTTTTTAATAAAGAGAATGGTTGTTCATTAAATAAAGATGTAGTTGTTAAAGATTTACATTTTTGGGGTTCAACCTGTTGATAACGATTTCCAAAAGAAACAGAAAAAAAAGGTGAATCATAAGTCATAATTTATATGCCATTTAGTTGTTTTTATATTTTTTCCTTGTGTTTTACAGATACAACCAAGTATGTTACCGTCTTCAATAAAGGTAAATTTTTCATATTTCAAAAGGAGATATATATGAAACAAACCACGGCTACATTCACACTTTCTACTCTATTGTTACTTTCTTTATCTAATGTACAAGCTGGAGTAACAGACACTGCAAAAGATACAGTAAGTTCTTCTCGCAACTTAGTTGTAACACAAGTACGCGGAGCAATGAGCGCAGTAGCGCAAGGCGTAGACAAACTAATGTACCCAGCAATAGCTTTATGGGTTGGTACTAAAGTATATGACGCTCACGTTCAAGAGCACATGCCCGAAACACCTCAAGCATATACAGACATAGAAAGTATGATTCCTTACGGTAACGAAATCACTCCTCGCTTTATTCGCTTGGTAACAGGTTGTGTGGCTATCGCAGGAGCACATGCTCTTGTTAATACAGACACAGTAGGTGGTTTTATTGATAACAATATGCCAAACCTTTCTCGTCTTTTACACCACGTTGGTGCAGAAAACGGACTTAAGAGCAAACGTAGCTCAGACAAAGTATGTGGGCTATAAGCTAACCGCATAGTCTATTAAAATTTAAGGGCCTTCGGGCCCTTTTTTATTGCCTATTTTTAGAGGGTCCCTCGATATAATTTTATCCTGAGTGATTTCGTAAGAAATAGTATCGAAGGACGGAATGAACTTATTAACTTTATACTTTTTAAAATGCTAAAACTATTGAGCTCATCCCGAGTGGCGCGAATTTTAATAAGCGTTGTATCGAGGGAACCTTAAAATTAGGAGAAGAACATGGCCCGTATCACATTCTACGAAGTTGAACCATGGATGGAAATATACCTTAAAGAAAAACTTTCCAAACATACCCTCTCATTTGTTGCTCACCCATTAAGTGACAAAACAGTATCTCATGCAAAAAAAGCAGATATTATTGCTGTTTTTATTTATTCAAAACTAGATAAAAACCTAATGTGTGAACTTCCTAACGTACAAATGATCGCTACAACTTCTACTGGTTACGACCATATCGACCAAAAAGTTATCGATACTACAACCATATGTAATGTTCCTGATTACGGACAAAACACTGTTGCAGAACATACTTTTGGATTATTGCTCGCCATTGCCCGCAAACTTATTACCGCAGAACACAAAGCACATAAAGGCAACGTGATTCATTCGCAATTAACGGGCATAGACTTAAAAGATAAAACTATCGGCGTTATTGGAACCGGCAATATTGGCTCACACGTTATTAAAATTGCACACGGTTTTGGCATGAACATTCTTGCTTACGATAAATACAAGAACCCCAAACTCACCAAACAGTACGGTGTTTCGTATGTGCCACTCAAACAATTATTAAAAAAATCAGACGTAATTACACTTCATGCACCATTGCTCCCATCAACAAAGTACATAATAAACATGGACAACATTCAAGACATTAAACCAGGAGCTATCTTGATCAACACTGCGCGTGGTGGACTGATAGAAACCAAAGCTCTCTGGACTGCACTTAATAAAAAAATACTCAGCGGTGCAGGCCTTGACGTGTTTGAAGAAGAATGTTTATTTACCAAGCGCCAACAAAACTTACACAAAAAATATCCACGCTTATGCTCTAAACGCCTACTGGGCTTACAACATAAAATTATGAAGCTTGCCAATGTTGTTGTTACACCACATAATGCATTTAATACAAAAGCAGCTCTCAAACGTATTTTGGATACTACGGTAGAAAACATTACTGCATTTTTAAACAACAAACCAAAGAATATTATCTCATGAAAAACTATCTCTTTTTACTTATTATTCCCTGGGCACTTTATGCACCCAATCCTAAGCGCCCGCGAACGCCAGAACAGATTCTTTTTCTCGTGTTTAAAGCAATAGAACGTGAGCATTCACAACATCCAGAACGTTGGTCAGAAATTAATCTTTATAGTGATGATGAACAAGAACTGCAAAAACAATCGCGACCTAAAAAAGTCTTTAAAAGATGGTGGCATTTACGTTCAAAATAAATCAAACAACAAAATAGGTTTATAATATGATATTTAAATTTCTAATGTATCTACTATTAATTTCTTTTTACTCTACCATTTACAGTACAAAAATAAATTCAATTTTACCCTTAGAAAACATAATAAAAAAAGATGCTATCTTATTAGAAACACTTTCCAAAAATAACCAGTCTAATACTTATAATGATTATCTTACTCTTCTACTAGCAACGAGAAAAAAAGGGGAACTATATGTTAACCAATTAGGAACGATTGAAGAGTTAGAAAAACGAAAAAAATTTCTTGCTCAGTTTACTGTAGAGTGGAAAAAATATAAATCACGCCTTTTCTCTAACAGTGATATAGAAATGTGGGCTAAAAATTGGCTACTTATAACATGGGTTTAAACGTCTAAATATCTTGCTACACACTAAACAAAATAGATACCTATAAAGTAGTAAAAAAAAGGAGCAGGAAGTTCTGCCCCTTTTAATTTTCTCTACTTGATTTTTCTACTTTAGAATGGCTATCACCAGAAAATGAATTTATTAGATAGAAAGCCCTATTGAGCCTATTTTAGACAAAAAGCAGCTCTCACAGCACAATGACGACTACAACAAAACCGCAAAACCCTTGCAAATCGACTTACCAACCTGCTATGCTTTAAATACAAGCTTATCATGGAGGTAAGTAGAAACTAAAAATGGAGAAAGAAATAAAGAAAAACATATTACTCACAATTGCGTTTTTAAGCGTAGCAAGCATAAGTGCAGTTCAAGAGGTTTATCCTGGAAAGATTATACAATCTGTTAGCGCAGAAAGTGGCTCTCAAAACGAATATAAGCATGAATATTTTGCTGTTGATAGTTTAGTATTACCTTCTTTAGTTAGGCAAGATGTAGAAGCCAATGCAAAAAATTCTCATACATATATAACACAAAAAACAACCCCATCACATTTAGAAGGTGGTTCTCCAACAATTGAATTACGAGTTGCGTCAAACGTTAAAATTGGAACTAAGTTCTCAATTTATAACAAAGAAAGCTATCTTAATGAGAAAAAACCAGTTCTTCTTTTATTCGGAACTTATGAAGTAGTAAAAAAATAAAGTAGTGTAAAAAAGATTGGGAGCCTTCGGGTTCCCTTTTTTTTGGCCCAAAAAAAGGAGCAGAGGTCACCTGCTCCCAGCTCGTTGTCCTTCGACCCTTCGATACAACTCTCAACTTAGTTTCGACCCACTCAGGGTGACTCGTATAAATCTATAAACGAATCATACTGAGTGATTTCGTTAGAAATTGTATCGAAGTATTTTAGTCATTTTTATGTTGTTTATGATTATGATGATGACCCTTTTTACGCATAAACGTTGGAACATCTAGGTCGTTAATATGCACTGGTCCTGATTGTTCTTCTGCAGCCTGTTGCTGAACTTCTACTCGTTCTTTACGAATTTCTTGTGGCTGAGGAGCTTGTGCCTTAAGCTCTTCTGAATCTTGTGCAGGTTGAAGCACTTGATCCTCTTGCTTATATTCTTCAACTTTAGAATCTTCTTGGACGTCAGTTGCTTGATACTGATCTTCTTGAACAGAAACATCTGCAACTTCTATATGCTCTTCTGCCCGAACTGCAGTTGGTATAGAGCTTGCATTAACTTGGCAACTTTCGTCAAACCCTGTTGCTATAACCGTTACAGATACTTCGTCACCAGCATCTTTATCTATTACAGAACCAAGAATAATATTTGCATTTTCATCTGCTTGTTCATAAATAACTGATGCGGCTTCACTAATTTCGTGCAGCCCAAGATTTGCTCCACCCGTGATATTAAGAAGAACCCCGCGTGCTCCTGCAATACTCATGTTTTCTAATAACGGAGAAGAGATTGCTTCGAGCGCAGCTTTTTTAGCACGGTGATCACCAGTTGCTCGGGCGGTTCCCATCACGGCAAGACCTTGGTCTTTCATGATTTCGCGCACGTCGGCAAAGTCTACGTTAATATGCCCAGCTCGTGTAATGATATCAGAAATACCTTTAACCGATTGGTTAAGCACTTCGTTAATCATATTAAAAGCATCAATCATAGATACTTTATCATCAACAAGATCGAGTAACTTTTGGTTAGGAATAATTAAGAGCGTATCAGCTCCATCTTTAATTGTCTTGATAGCTTCTTCTGCTATACGAGTACGCTTTTTACCTTCAAAACCAAATGGCTTTGTAACAATAACAATAGTTAAAATACCTTTTTCTTTAAGCGCTTGAACTACAACAGGCAATGCACCAGAACCGGTTCCACCACCCATGCCACCTGTTACAAAAACTATGTCTGCATCTTGAAGGTGCTCCATAACTTTGTCCATGTCTTCTTCGGCAGATCGCTTTCCAACTTCTGGATTAGCACCGGCGCCTAAACCTTTTGTAGATTTTTGACCGATTTGTAATTTAACATGCGCATGAGAATCTTTAAGAGCCTGAGCGTCTGTATTGACCGCTATAAACTCAATACCTGTGTATCCAGATTCAACCATACAGTTAATCGTATTTCCTCCAGCACCACCAACACCAACTACTTTAATTGATGCTAACTGTGCGGATTGCTTTTCTTCTTCGTGATCAAATTCTATCATTGCTCTTTCTCCTTTTTTGAGACTTAAAAGAAATCAGATACCCAAGACTTCATTCGCATTAACAAGCGAGAAACTCCTTTTTGATTTTCATTATAAAGTCCCGCGCCATGATTTTTTTTCGTTGCATAAAGAAGTAGACCATAACCTGTTGCATACATAGGGTTGCCTAAAATTTCTGGGTCATCGTGCATAATCTTTGGTTTTCCTATTCGTACAGGAACGCCAAAAATAGACTCGGCAACTTCTTTGATTCCATCAAGCAAAGATCCGCCACCAGTAATCACAAGACCAGAAACCAATAAAGACTCCATGTTACGGGCAAGAATTTCTTCGTGAATAATAGAAAGAAGTTCTTGTGCGCGCGGCTCGAGAATTTCGGTTATGGTGCTTATGTTTGCCATCTGCTTCCTTCCCCCTTGGACCATTTCTACTTCTACCTCTTTGTCTTCTAATAGCAAATCGGTACTTGCAAGTCCATATTCTCTCTTGACTCGCTCTGCATCACTGACTGTAACCCGCAATCCTATAGCAAGGTCATTGGTAAAATGGTTTCCTGCAATCGGAAGTACCATCGTATGGCGAATACTGCCATTTTGATAAAGTGCTAAATCAGAAGTTCCTCCACCAATATCAATTATGCCTACACCAAGCTCACGTTCATCTTTATTAAGAACCGCTTGTGCCGATGCAAGTTGCTCAAGCACAACATCTTGCACCTTAACACCTGCACGCTCACAACAAGTCACTAAATTTTGTACAGAAGTCATGCCACCCGTTACCATGTGCACTTGCGATTCAAGACGAATACCATGCATACCAAGCGGATCTTGAATTCTATCAGAACCATCAATACTAAAAAATTGTGGTAAAACATGGAGTATATGCTGACCCTCTGCAAGAGGAACCGCTTTTGCTGCATTAATAACTGCCGCAATATCTACATTGGTTACTTGGCCTTTTTCGATCGGCACCGCACCATAAGCATTACGGGATTGAATATGTGCCCCGGCAATACCCACAACTACTGATTCTATAGTAAGATCGGCCATCAACTCTGCCTCTTTAATTGCTGCCCGAATAGAACGCACAGATTTGGCAACATCAACAACCACACCCTTCTTTAAACCTTCGGAAGGTACTTTACCTATCCCTAAAATCTCTACTTGGCCGTCACCTAGTTTATGACCAATTAACACACATATTTTTGTAGTTCCAATATCTATAGCCGCTATTATTTTATCGGAAAAAACTTTCTTCATACTTTCTCCCCCCTCAGAAAAACAATTATTTGATTCCTAAACCGCGCATCAACAAACCAGTCACGTCCCCTTTTGGACTGAGTCTGTTGGTACATTTTTTTATCCTTAATTCGCGCATATGCTGTTTTAATTTTTTGAGTAACATCTGTTTTACCATTAATAAGCAAAGTAAAACGCGCATGCTTACGATCCCTCAATTGAACCAATGTTCCATTAACCCACTGTACCTCGTACTCCTGCAACAAAGACCTATCAAATGTTTTGATAAATTTTTTGCAAGCACTAGAAAGGTAAAGCTGCTCTTTATCTTTTACAGTCTGAGCTGCGTAAAACAAAGGTAAATCTTTATGCTTTATTACTGGATATACATCTTTGCGCACCAATGCATTATTGCTGGTTAAAATAAAATCATCATTTACTAATGCAATAGGATAAGCACCTTTTAGAAACACTTGCGCATCACCCGAAAAATAATTTTTAAGTGTTACTGACTCAACCACAGGAAACGTTTCTTTAATAAGCTCGTTCAATAAACCAGCAGAAAAAGAAAGTTTTTGATGCTCTGTGGCAAACGTATTCAAACGCTCTTTTAATGTTTTAGAAAAATGCGAGTCGATGTGCAGAGAAATTTTTTTAGGCAAAGGAGCAGCGTACATTCTTTTGATTGCAGACCTAGTGCCCAAGCAACCAAAAAAAAGAATTGAAATTTGAATTACGCCCCGTACGTTTTTCACACTTTCCCCTAATTTCTATCAAGAACCCTATCCTTTATTTTTACAGGTTTTGATTCACAATAGTCAATAATTTAGGGGAAAAAGAAAGTAAAACGTTAACTCTGCTGCGAAATTACCGAAAGTAAAATTCCTGCGGCAACAGAAGCATTATAAGAAACGTCTGTGCTTTTTTGTGGAAGCGTAACAACTGTTCCAGATTTAAGCGCTAATGAAGAAACTCCAGTACCTTCTGATCCAATAATCAAACAAAGTGGTTTTTTATACTGAATAGTAAATGCGTTAGCTTTTTTAGAAAGTGCCGCTACATATAAATTATAGCCAGCATCCTTAAGCTCTTGAATCGCATTACCAACAGATGAAGTTTCATAAATCTCCATACGTTCAACAAGACCAGCTGATGCTTTTAAAGAAGCGCCTCTTAAAGGAGCACCTTTTCTTCTACAGATAATAATACCGTTTACGCCAGTACAATAAGCTGAACGAACAATAGCTCCAAAATTACGAACATCTTGAACACCATCTAAAAGAAGTAAGAAAGGTTGTTTTTTAGGCTCAAAGAATTTTTTTCTGAAAGGAAATTGCTGCGCAAAGGCTCCAATACCTTGATGATCGGTAGTTCCCAATCGTTGATTTAGAGATTCTTTGCTCATTTTATGAATACGAACAGGATACTTAGGGAGCATATCACGTAGCTCCATCCAGATTTTAGGCTCAGGATTAAGCATAAACACATCAAGAACCTTACGACGCTTTTGCTTTAATAGCTCAACAACCGGATGAACTCCGTATATAATATCGCCTGCTACCATTTTTTTCTTAATCGTTTTTGCCATGATACCCTTTCTAAGTAATCTTTTTTATTATATCATGAATTCTAGTTTTTTGATAATTAACCTTAAAGGGCATAATGAACAAAATCTTACTTCTTTTTTTACTCATTTCATTTTTCTCAATAAACACAGCTTCTCCTAAAAAAAGCTTAAGAATTCAAATACTGAAAAAAGAGGCTGAAAAAACACAAAAAGAGCTAGCAATTATAGCAAAAGAAGAAGCTCAAGCTCCTAGAGATCCCCATTACCCTCAATATCTTTTTGGATATCCCATTCCTAAACCACACCATGGCTTTAGGAAACAGATCAATCGCTATGGCCAAATTATGAAACATATAAAACGCACTTCTACAGATGTTATTGCAAAATTTGCGCACAATCACTCAGACACCCCACTCATATGCACCCATCACACTCCTGACCAAAAAATGCATTGTTATGACAAATCAGATAGAGCTGTCCCTCTTGTTCTGTGCTGGCAAGATTCACAAGGTTTTTTAGTATTTGAAAAACCAGGAGCACCATCTGACTTTTTAGCATTCCCTCTTACCGGAACTAATACACAATTAGCCGATGAACCCAAAGAACATACTCATGAGGTTAAAGATGGGTTTATAGTTATTAAAATACCCATTAAACACTAATTCCCCATCTAGCCAGATTTTTGAAAACCAATTATACTTTTATCTTAACCCACTAAGATTTTATAAAGGTACGATCAATGTATATTCTTGAAGGCAACAACGGTATTGGAAAATCTACACTCCTCAAGCTGATTCAAAAAAACATACCCCATATCGAAGTTGTTCAAGAACCTGTTGATGCTTGGGCTACCGAACACAATAACGAAGATTCGCTTCTTGCGCGTTTTTATAGCGACACTGCGCGGTGGGCATACACTATGGAAACATACACAATGGTATCTCGCGTACAAGAACATTTACGCGTGCAACAGATGCCCGCTCCATTCAAACTCATGGAACGCTCTCTTTATTCTGGACACTATTGTTTTGCACGTAATGGCTACGAACAAGGCTTTATGAGTAACACCGAATGGACTATTTATAATAAATGGTTTGAGTTTTTGGTTCCTCAAAAATGCAAGGCTCCTCAAGGATTTATTTATATTCAATCAGACCCAAAACTTTGCTTTGAACGCTCTGCTCTTAGAAACCGTAAAGGCGAAGAAACGGTACCTCTTGAATATTTTAAACAAATGCACAATCAACATGAGCGTTATTTATTAAATAAAGAAAATGTTCTAGATACTCTTAAAGACGTTCCCGTTCTTGTTCTAGACGGCAATCAAGATTTTGAGAACGATTTGTCTGTACAAAAAGATTATTTTGAGAAAATTCAGGATTTCTTGCTAGCTCAAACGCCAATACATTCTTTGCCTCTAAACCATAAAAAGCAGACAACTTAAGCTCAAATACAGGCTTCTATTGCAATTATTGCCTATTATTTGCTAGGCTGATTAAATAGTATTTTTAATTGAGATTATGAGGTTATTATGATTAAAATAAAAAAATTAGCATTTATCTGTCTGGTAGCTTTAAGCTGGAACAATATTTCTGCCTATACAAGCAAAATTACTACTCTTGGCAAAGGCGATAAACGGTTTGTTCTTATTAGTGATATACATGAATCTAAAACTTTTGTTTCCAACCAAGAGAAATTTTTTAAAGAATTATTTAAAAACTTAAATACACACAATCCAGAACAAACACTCTTTTTTCATGAGCTCGTAGAAGATATAGGCGATAGCTATGCAAATAAAACAATCGAAGATAATTCAGAACTTTTTAATGCTTTCAAATCACTTTCTGGTAAAAGTCTTGCAAGTCTAAGATTTTTAGATAAAGAAAGAAAATTTACTACTAAGAACTTTGATTTTAGAGATTCACAAGCATGCGAAGCAAGAAAGAACTGCCCAGAAACACACAAAGATCTTTCTATTGTAACCGCAACTGAAATAGATAATTTTCTTATTAATATCGAAGACGAAGAAAAACAAGAACACTATAGAAAAGCAGTTCAAGAAACCACAGGAAATAATGTACTTGCCATGATGGGAGCAACAAGTGATTTACATCTCATGGAACTTCTTGAAAAATCTAAAAACAACTATTCTCAATTCTTAGTCCATGGTGGCCAAGCTCATACAGATCTTATAAGTAAACTGCTTAAGATAGAAGGTTGGCAACCAATCGATACACTTAATACAACTAATCCTGAAAACTGGACGACTCAAGACTCTATTCTTTCAGAAATTTTTCCTAAGCCCGAAGAGCCTACCGAAGAATGGACCGTTATTGATGATAGAGGGAGAGAGACAGAAGAAGACTCCCTTTTTTAAACAAGTGTATAAATTCTGTGTTTGCCCACTTTAATAGTCATGCCGGACTTCCAAGCAATTTCTGCTTTAAAGTCTTTAATTTGTTCACCGTCAATGGCAACCGAACCACCTTCAATCAAACGTTTTGCTTCTGATGAACTCTTAAGCGCTCCCAATATTTTTAAAAGCTCTACAATCCAAATTGGGTTTTTAGTATCGGCTGGCAACTCAACAGATTGCGCTTTAGAAAGATCACCCTTTTGAAAAACATCTTCAAATTGTGATTGTGCTTTTTGTGCATCATTTGCCGACCAAAATTCTGTAATAACAGATTTAGCCATTTGCTTTTTAACATCCATAGGATGTTTTTTGCTACCAGAAACTTCTTTTTGCAACAGTTCTATTTCAGCTTTTGGCATTTGAATTAAAACTTCAAAGTAGCGCCACATAAGTGTATCGGAGATAGACATAAGTTTACCAAATGCTTTATCTGCAGGTTCGGATAGCCCAATATAGTTACCCAACGATTTAGACATTTTATCGGTACCATCAAGACCTTCTAGTAATGGCATAGTCAAAATAACTTGAGGTTCTTTGCCATACTGTTCTTGTAAAAATCTTCCCATGAGCAAGTTAAATGTTTGGTCTGTACCACCCAATTCCACATCTGCGTCAAGCGCTACCGAATCGTACCCTTGCATAACTGGATACATAAGTTCGTGCATGCCAACAGGAGTATTTTCTTTGAGTCGTTTTGAAAAATCGTCACGTTCAGTAATACGAGCAACAGTTACTTTTGCACATAACTTTAAAACATCTTCGAATGTTAATTTTGCAAGCCATTCAGAATTATAGCGAACAGTAACTTTGTCTTTATCAAGAATGCGACCAACTTGCTCAAAATATGTTTCTGTATTTTTTTTAATTTCTTCTGGAGTAAGTGGCGGACGTGTTTTTGATTTTCCTGATGGATCTCCAATACGCGCAGTAAAATCACCAATTAAAAAAGTAATTTTATGACCAGCATCTTGAAAATCTTTCATCTTGCGCAATACAACTGCATGGCCAAGATGCAAATCTGGAGCTGTTGGATCCATACCTAATTTAACGTGAAGAATTTTCTTTTTTTCTAATTTTTTTTCGAGTTCACCTTTAGGAAGAACCGACACTGCTGAACGAGTTAATGTATCAAGAATATTCATATTTTATTTTCACCTAACTTTTACTTAATACCCATAAGCAATGCAAAGATACTTCCAAGAGCTGCTATTAATTGCAAAATACCAAACTGAACCACTCCAAAAAAGAGAACTATCAAAAGTAATGGACCAATAAGCATAATCCATTCAACATGCTCTGCCGCCTGCATATTATTATCGAAACAATAAAAGAATCCAAAATAAAAAAGATTCACAATAATATTAAACGCTGCCAACATACTATTAAAAACAATAAATCCGGTTAACAACAATGCCATTGCAATTCCATGAGAAGAATTTGCATCGTACATTGCATACGAGAGAGCTCCTCGTAAGACTGCATAACTTTTAAAGAATTCTGCTTGGCCATAAAAAAATACCAATATAAAAAGTGCCAATGTGGCAAGAGCAATACTTGCAAATGCATCGGATAAGTAAGCCGATGCAAGCTTTAACCCTCTGTTTCTTCCATGAATATTAAGTGGATTAATAGGAATATATTTTCCAAATCCAAAATCAAAACTCGGGATACAAACCATAAGAGCAATCCACAACAAACTCACATGAGCCATAGGATTTAATGATAAAAAACCAAATTGAGCAGGAGTATCGTCCCCCATCTTTTCTGCAACCCATGCACGGCAATAGCCAATTACAGGAATCGTTACAAAATAAGAAAGTAAAAGAACAATTTTTCCTATCAACATTTCAGAACTTTGCATTGTTATATTCACTGAATACACCCTTTTGTTACGAGATACTTCCCCAAAGAGTAGTTAGTTTAAGAAACTTTACCCTAAGGGTCAAACGCGTAGACAAAAGATATCAACAAGCTAGACTTCACACTTGTAGTAATAAAAAAGCATTAAAGAGGGAGGAAGCTATGAAAAAAACTTCAAAATCTTGGTCTAAAAATTGGATGGTCTACGGTCTGGCACCTGCATTTTTGGCCGGAGTTACCGCACTTGTTTACTATCCTTCTCTTTATTATGACTTTCAATTTGATGACGTTGCCAATATTAAAAAATTCTTTGCTGCACGAACCCATACTTTCTCTATGTGGGCATTTAAAAGCCCTCGTTGGATAAGCTACTGGCTCAATTGCGTTAACTATCAAATAGGAAAACACAATCCATTTGTATACCGAACCTTTAATGTATCGTTCCATATTATTACTGGTGTTTTATTATTCTTTGTAACCTACACAGCATTCTCTCGTTTAAAAAAAGAAAGCTATTTTGGTAAGCGAGCGCTCTCTATTTCGTTTATAACCGCACTTTTATTTTTATTACATCCGGTTCAAACACAAACTGTATCCTATGTAATTCAAGGACAACTCGAAGGCCTTGCTGGCATGTTTACCATGCTCTTAGCTCTTTTATTTTTACATTGGACAACTCTAAAAAACACGGCTCTTAAAGTTATATGTGCTTTTGGTATGTACGCCATTCTTTTTGTTGCCTGCGGAACAAAAGAAATTATTCTCGTTTCTCCGCTTACCCTTTTACTTCTTGATTGGTTCTTTGTGGCACAAGGCGATTGGAAACAAATTAGAAGTCGAGCTCTTTTTTATGCTGGCTATGCTGGCATTATGTTTTATTTTTTCAGATTTTATATTCAAGGGGCAAAGAACGGACGTCTTATTAAAGAATATCTTTTTAAAATAGACAACAAAATTACTTCTAATATTGGTAACGTTATTACTCAACATGCAGGACAAGAGATTACTCGCTGGAGTTACTGCATATCACAATTTAAAGTAATTCTACATTATCTTTGGATTTTTATATGGCCCTTTAGCATTAGTGTTGATTATGACTGGAAGCTTGCTCCTAACTTCTTTACACCAGAAGTACTTATCCCTCTTTTAGGTTTATTAATAATCGGTGCAGGTATTGCAACACTTCTCTATAAAGATAAAACCAACGTTCTTGCCTTTGGTGCACTTTGGTTTTTTGTTGGCATCGCCCCACGATCTTCTATAATTCCTTCAACCGAACTTGTTGCAGATTACAAAACCTACTTTAGTTCATACGGTTGGTTACTTCTTTTAGCCATTGGTTTAATCTATTGCTTTGAATGGCTCACAGAACAGATAAAACAATTTAATGTTCCACAAGCATTCCATTCTCCACAACTAGCAATTGCACTATGCGCACTTTGCCTTGGGTGGAGCACTTATGAACGAAACAAAGTTTGGCGTTCTCCTCAAGAATTTTGGTACAACATTGTTCAAAATGCACCTCTTAAAGCACGTGCCTATAACAACTATGCAGTCAGCTTGGCCGAACAGAAAAAATTCAAAGAAGCTGTTCCCTATTTACGCAAAGCAATTAAAATGGATGCACACTATCCTGATCCATGGAACAATATTGCTGTATGCTATAACGCTCTTCAAAAAACTGATCTTGCAATTAACCAACTCTATGAAGCAATTAAAATAAACCCAACCTATCCAGAATTTTATAATAACCTTGCATCGTTCTTACTCGTTAAAAAAGAATACAACAAGGTATGTTCAATGGCTCAAAAAGCAATTAGCTTGCGTGGGTATTATGGTAAGGCGCACTTTAATTGGGGACGAGCTCTCTACGAACTAGGTGATAAAGAAAAAGCTTTTGAAAAAATAAAATTCGCTTGTCGCACAGGCGATTACGATACAATCGAAGGTTTTGACACCTATGCCAAACTCGCTCTTGAATTAGAAAAATTCGAAGATGCTATTGTTGGATACCGTCAGCTCTATGCTCTCAACCCAAGCAACAAAGACGCTCAGTTTAGTTGGGCTAATGCTCTTTACTGCAATAAAAACCACAAGCAGGCAAAACAAATCTATATGGCCATGGTACAAGAAAACCCTCAAGAATATCGCTGCTGGTACAACCTTGCAGAAACACATCTTGACCTGGGAAATAAAGCCGAAGCCATTAAATGTTTTGAACAAGCTGCCCCGCTTCAACAGCACTTTCCTCATGTTGGCCAACGCATAGCAGAAATAACCGGTAAAAAGCTCCCTTCAGGTCCGGTTCAAGCATAGCTTAATAAGCCTATTTAAACTCAAAAATCAAGCTCCATAAGCTTAAAGCTCTCTTTTAAAAATGGGGGCTTTTGACTAATAGAATATAATATATAAACTTAATATAAGAATATATATTATTATGGAGGTTATAATGAATAAGAAAATTTTAAGCTTAGTATTTGTACTAGGAACACTTTTTGCACCAGCACAAGCTTCTAGCGATGGCGACAATCCAGCATACAATCTTGCTCGAGCAGCATTTAGCATTGGATACTCTCACTTGACTAGAAAACCCGCTGAAGCTATAGAATGTATTATTTGTCGTGATGATATAATAGAAGATAACAAATTTACATTGCCGCAAATAACTCTAGAAGATGGCAGTAAAGCTTGTGGACATAGTTTTCATACAGAGTGCTTTAATCAGTGGACCATTCAAAAAATGTCCTGTCCTTGCTGTGCTAGAGAACTAACAAATAAAGATCCTCTTCCTAAATATTTTTCTATCCAAGATTTAATTGATGCAAGCACGATACCGAATATTGAAGATGGAGTGCTAGACCTTGAAAACAGAGGCATCAATTCTTTAAATGGTCTACTAAATATTCCAAACATACAAACAATAATAGACATTGACCTTTCAGATAACAGTATTACTGATATTCAAGATGCTTTTACTGGCCTCAATAATCTGCACATACTTAATCTTGAAAATAATCAAATTACTACTGTTCAAAATACTTTTACTAATCTAAATAGTTTGAAAGCACTTGTTCTTAGCAATAATCAAATCGCTACTATTCAAAATGCTTTTACCGACCTAAATAGTTTGCAAGTACTTGATCTTGGTGACAATCAAATCACCACTATTCAAGGTGCTTTTACCGATCTAAATAATTTATTAATACTTGGTCTTAAATTAAATAATCCTACCTTTACTATAGAACAAAAAGATCTCATTGAAGCACAAGTACCTAATGCTCAAGTATTCTTTGAATAGAGCTTTTAAATAAATAGAGAGATAATGAAGTTCCTGATGATGAATTACTAACTATTAATCAAGCACATCCGCGCCTAGAATGGCTCTTAACCGATCTCGAAAATTGATATCAGTTAAGACAAGCTTTTTCCGCCTTATATTTTCTCTATTTAAGCTTATAATCAACTTATCCAACAAAACTCTTGCTTTGCAGTATTTCGATTTGCTATCCTAATAATAGTATTAAGATTTTATAATTCTTTGATGGAGGTCAAAATGAAGAAGTTAGCAGTAGTTTTAAGTTTATTTTCGATAGTTAGTTTACAAGCAGCTGGTGCAGCACAAGATGATTTTAGTGCAGAAGAATATGAGAGAGCACTTGCAATGTCTCGTCAATTACCCGCACGCCATGATACAACAGTCAAACTATCGTCTAGTGATGGGAAAACAGTTCATTTACCTTTTAGTACAAATAATCCTGAAGATAATATGTTTGAGACTATTAATAATTTGGTTGATGACTTAGGTTTGGAAGATGATCATTCAGTACCAATACCTACTACTACAAATAATTTAAAACATGCAATTTCTTTATATACAGATCACAACTATCAATTACCGGTAACTC
>JBLICC010000016.1:0-19809 GCA_047631715.1 Alteromonas naphthalenivorans | reverse complement strand
ATTGTGTTTTTACTAGCAAAAACAACATAGAAGAAAAAAAACTAGAAATTAAAAAAAACATTAAAGAAATGGCACAACAGTTTAGGAACCATCAAGAAGAAATACAAAAATTAAGAGAGCCAATGCTTATCTGGAAAAGAATGGTAGCTATATCAATAGTTATGGGAGTTTTATTTAAAACTACAGCAATACTAGATGAATATTTTTTCAGAGAAGAATTATAGTGAAAATAATAGTAATCTTCTTACTAGCAATACAAGCTCCTAAGCTTAAAAAGAAAACTGTACGATTTAAAGAAAAACCAGAAGTAAGAGAGTACACGTTAACCCCATCTTAAAAATCAAGCACCAAATGAGCTCAATAACAGCTCTAGAGGAAACAAATAAATATAAATTAACGAAAAGCTCAGGAATTAGAAGCTATTCTATAAACTTTAGTCCATAAATAATTAGAGGCACTTTGGTGTCTCTTTTTTTTTGACTATTTTTGAATAGTATTTTGCACAATAGTCAGTATGCTCTCTAAATCTTTTTTCATCCGATCTTGAGCAGCCTGCGCATTAGCAAACTTAACAAACATAACCCCATCAATAACATCTTCGAACCTGGCACTAACCCATTCAGGAATAAACCTGTCTGTCTTAAGCAATTCAAGACATTCGGTATCTGTAGTACCTATAAATTTCTTATTAAAGCGTTGCTGTAAAAACTGCTTTACGAGTGCTGTTAATTGAATATAAAACTGTTTATTATCTGACCAGTCACTGTCTTTGAGTATATCAAGAGCATCGAGCGCTTGTTGCCCATAAGACAGTTCTGTCTTTACTCGTTTGGTATACCAACGATACACACCATATGCGATTACTAAGAGAACACATATAATCACGCTATATATAAACCATGATTGTAAAAACCACGGATTGTATTCTACACCATAAATATCATTTAATTTTGGTTCTTGTTGCTGCATAGCACTCCTCTAATACACATTAAGGTTCCCTCGATACAACTCTCGTTTTACTCGACCCACTCGGGATGAACCAACTAATTTTCATAATTACAATAACAAAGTATAAAATTCATCCCGAGTGGTTTTTAAAGACAAAATCTTTAAAAACTGTATCGAGGGATCCTTTAATACAACATTCTTTGTCTAAAAAAACGCACTAATTGACCCACAAATGGTTGCTCTGTTTCTAGCTCTAAAAGCTCAGCGCCGCATCTTTTTAAAAGATCGTTATTCGTCTTTAAACGTGTTTGCAAAATACCCGGTAAATTTGTTGCATGCACCAATGCTTGTTCCCCTGTTTCTGAATCAACCATTTGCACATACCCAACAGACGGAAAACTTTTTTCGCATTTGTCTAAACAACGAATAGCAACAGTGTCATACTTTTTACATACAATTTTAAGAAGTTTCTCGTACCCTGTATCGATAAAATCGGAAAGCAAAAAAACCACCATGTCTTTTCTTTTCATAGCAATTAAACGTTCAAGTGCTTTTGTAATAGATGTTTTTTTTGTACCTTGATGTATAAAAAGCTGCTCCATAACCGCATGTACATGCTTTCTACCATGCTTTGCTGGCAACACTGTTTTAACTTCATCCTCAAACAAAATTAATCCAACAAAATCTTTACAAGAATCGGCAATAATAGCGAGTACACTTGCAACTTGAGCCACTAGATCTTGCTTAAGTTGACTCGAAGATCCATAGAATTGAGAAGCAGAACCGTCAACCACTAACATGATAGTGCGATTACGCTCTTCTATATACTCACGCACCATTACTTTATCTTGCCGTGCAGAACTGTTCCAATCAATAAACCGAATGTCGTCACCCGGCTGATACTCACGCAATTGATCAAACTCTAAACCAGAGCCTTTGCGAGCGGAACTATAATCACCCAATTGTGTGCCACTTAATAAGCGACGTGTATGGATTTCTATATTGCGAACTTTTTGTAATACTTCTTTACTCAGCTTCATACTATTACCATCTTTTGACTCCCTCGATACAACTCTTGTTTCACTCGACCCACTCGGGATGAACCAATTAACTTTTTTTTTAAACAAACTAATAACCTAGTTCATCTCGAGTGATTTTTAAAGATGCAATCTTAAAATTGTATCGAGAGACACCTTATTTTAAAACATCTCTTTTTTAAGAACTTCTGGGAATTTAATAGAACCATCTTCTTGTTGATATGTTTCGATCAACGCAACCATAAGTCTTGGTAATGCTAAAGAAGATGCATTTAATGTATGTACCAATTCAGTTTTTTCGCCTTGAGATTTACGATGACGAATTTTTCCACGTCGTGCCTGAAAGTCAGTACAAATACTTGCAGAAGAAACTTCATAATACCGCTCTTGCCCAGGCAACCAAACTTCAATATCATATGTTTTTGCAGATTGGAATGAACAATCTTGTGCTGCAAGCAAACTTACACGATAATGCAGACCGAGCTGAGACAGAATATCTTCTGCACAGGCCATCATTCGTTTTAGTTCTTCTTCTGAATTTTTTGATTCGCACAATGTAACAAGTTCTACTTTTTCGAACTGATGAATACGAATTAAACCACGTTCATTTGCACCATAATTGCCAGCCTCGCGTCTAAAACAACTTGACCATGCAGTCATATTAATCGGCAACTGATCTGTTGGAATAATAGCGCCTCGATATTTATTAACCAAACTTACTTCTGATGTTGGAATGGCATACAAATTATCTTCTGTTACAGCAAAAACTTCATCTTTAAATTTTGGAAAGTTTCCAGAAACTGTAAGAGTTTTCTCATTGGCAAAATACGGAGGCAATACAACCTCAAACCCATGCTTACTATTACTTTTGAGCATGAACATCGCAAGCGCATATAAAAGCTTTACGCCTTGACCTTGATACCAGACAAAGCCTGAAGCCGCCAAGTTTGCACCCGCCTCAAAATCGAACCACTTATTTTTTTCATCCAACTCAACATGATGCTTAGGAGTAAAAGAAAATGTTGGCTTTTTACCCACTTCTTTAACTACCTGATTTTCTTCTTTATTCCCTTCAGGAACATCAGCAAGTGGCATATTAGGACACGTATACAATAACTCATTAAGAGATATTTGTACTTGCTCTAATTGTGTTTCTTTTTCTTTTAATTCTTTTCCTACTGCAATTGATTGCTCACGTAGCTCAGGAGTAACTCCTGACTTAGCCTGCTTGGCCAGTTCATTTTTTTTAGATCGCAATGTTTCTACATGCGTATTAATGTCTCGAACTTGAGCATCAACCTCAAGTAATACTTTAATATTAAACCTTGGATCTTTTTTTTGTATCTGAGCGCCAATACCTTCTGGATCGTGACGCAGTAAACTCATATCTATCATAATCTTATTCTCACAACGTTTAGTCTCACTTACTCGATATCCAGACAAAATACCCTATTTTACCCTGGTTGTGAAATATAAGCACCAAAAGCCCTGTTAAAATAAGCTCGATCACCTATCTAGAAGAATAAAACAGATCGGGCTATTGCTTTTAATCAACACTCTATAGTATTTTTAAAAGAGTTATGAATTTAAATAAGCTTAATTTTAAAAAATGGAGAATACTATGAAGAAACTATTAGTTACATTTGTTTTATTGGGAACGACAACGACCGGTTTTTGTGCTCATAAATTTAAAACCGATCCTGTACAACAAAAGCCTGCACATACAGCTGGCATACAATTAAATATGTCAAAAAACAAAATGCATCAAAAACAAAAAATAAAAAAACAACAAGAAGATCTTCCAAAAAAACGACTTGTACTGAATGCTTTGATTCAAAAACAACAACTTGCTGCTGATCACCCTGCTAGAAAAGTAGTAATAACAGATAAACTACAATCAATAGAAAGATGGATTCAAGAATTAATAACCACTACAGGGCTAGAAGATGCTTTTGACGATATAAAACTTTAAAAATAATAATGAATTTACAAAATAAAAAGGTCGCCGAGGCGACCTTAATTTGCATGAATAAGAACTTTCCTGTGATTAAACTATTACTAGCACCACATTCAAGTAATAAAATTTACGCTGCACGAATCAATTCGCGTAAATGTTTTCCTGGTTTAAAACGAGGAACGTTTACTTCTGGCAAGTCGATACGTTCTTTTGTCGCTGGGTTAATACCTTTGCGAGCTGGACGACGAGACACCCAGTAAGTTCCAAAACCTGTAATAGAAACTTTGTCACCTTTTCCAAGTGTACGTTCGATAATACGAATTAAAGAATCAAGAACGCGCGTCACGTCCTTTTTGCTAAATGTTGTCTCTTCACTTAGAGAATTTATCAATTCACTTTTGTTCATTGATGCTCCTTGTAACGGTTAGAAATTAAAAAACACTGCTGCTAACATTACTTACTCATACCTTTTTTATTTGGTGTATTAAGTCGTTTTGTATCCTATGTTTTTCTGTATATTTGTCAACCTAGAAACCTACTACAAAAGCGTTTATGCATATGAGTAACAAATATGAAAATAAAAAAAACATTTACACACAAACATTTTTATAAAAAATATCAATTTGTGTTTTACAGAAAATAACTTTTTTATTTTTTTTCACTCTTGACTACACTAGATAAAAAACAGAAAGGTAAAAAATGTTTACAGACACACATTGTCACATCAACATGATGATTAAAAAACAGTTCGACGTTCCTGTTCCTACAAATTTTAAAGAACTAGCACAACCAATAATTACACAAGCACAACAAGCAAACGTAACACGCATTATAAATGTTGGCACCAGCGTGGCAGAAAGCCACAACTGCATACAACTTGCACAAGCATTTGAACATTGTTATGCAACTATTGGCACACATCCTAACGATTTAAAAAGCGACTGGAAGAACGATATTGCTACCTATAAAAAATGGCTTACCGCAAAAGAGACTTATAAGATTGTAGGCATTGGTGAAATTGGTCTTGACTACCACTACCCCAATTATAACAAACAAATGCAGTACGATGGGTTTAGGGCCCAAATTGAGCTTGCCTTAGAACATGATCTGGCCATTGTTATTCACACACGTGATGCTGGCGGTGAAGTTTTAGAAGTACTCGAAGAATATAAGAACGATGGTATTCGTGGCGTGATACACTGTTTTTCTGAAGGTCAAGATTTTGCTAACTATGCATTAGAGCTTGGCTTTGTATTAGGAATTGGCGGAACATTAACCTATCCAAGAAACAAAGTACTCCGAGAAATTGCTACGCTGATACCGCTAGATAAGATTATTTTAGAAACCGATTCGCCCTTTCTGCCTCCACAAAAGATACGTGGACACCAAAATAGCCCAGCTCAAATTGCAACAGTTGCAGAATTTTTAGCCGAGCTACGAGGTAGTACAGTTGAAGAAATTTCTAAAGTTACGCAAGCAACCGTTAGTAAGGTTTTCCAGTTACCCAGTTAATACCCAACTGAATAATAAATGAAACGGGAAAAACAATACATCCCAATGCTACACCATATAAAAAACCCTGAAGTATTTGGTTTGATGTAATACATTTAAAAAAAGCAGATGATTTAGGCCTTACTAGAGCTCCCCCTAAACCAAGCCCAAGAAAAGCACTTATTAAATATACATAATTTATTTCCATAACTATCCCCTAATTTTTTTTATTTATTTTTGAATAAACTTGCGATAAATAAAAGAAGCTAAAATAATCACACCAGAAATCAACATAACAGTTATCACAGATACTGTATTCGCCATAATTAAACTAAATACAAATCCAGAAATAATACCCCATAATAATCCAATCTTATAGCTAACTCTTCCTGGTTTGCCTAACTGTGCATTTATAAAGTTTACTAATGGCACAAAAAGAACTAGACCACCTACAGCAAAAATCGCAATGTTCATTGCAAATGTTTTTATTAATTCCATATTCATAATAATCCCCTTACAAAGCAATAATATTAAACATAGTCCACACAATGCCAAAACCAAACATGTATACCTTGCGCTGTTCGGACTTTATGCCTTTATGAACTAACAAAACATACATAACAAAAAGCGCGAGCAATAAACTACACGCTGCGGTCAATAAAAAGCTTTTCGATACTACCTGCATACTATTCCCCTTTTTTACGGTTCATGTACTGCCACAACAATCTTGCACAAAAAACAATAATCCAAATTTTAACAAGAATACTATTCATGGATTTCGAAACAATACCAGTACTCATCAAGTAAATATAACCAACCGTACATGCTGCAAAAATACCTAATTTTTTATACTGCAACTTTCCTAGCTGCCCTTTATGCCACGCAAAAATAAAGAGAGAACCAAATACTACTCCGACACAGAAAAGACCCTGCATTAACATTTGATAATCTATAACCATAGCAATATCCTTTTTTAGGTTTAATAATCTTCCATATCATAATCCTGAACAACATCTTTTACTTTTGGTTGATTGCGGAACTTAATTTCGAGCACTAAGCACATAAGAACTGCACTCCGCGTAAGATACTCAACAACCATGTCAGAAATTTTTACAATAACATGCGAATTCATTTGAATAACTACAAGTCCATCTAAAATCATGAAACCATAAATAATTATGACCCCTAAATAAAATTTTGATCGAGAAATACCTGATCCAAATTTATTAATTAAATAACCATCTACGCGAAACAGAAGCATATGCAATGCAGCACCACAAATAAGATGATCAAATAATACATTAGTTATATCTTGCCAGCGTTGAGGCAAGATATAGTACATAGCTATCGAAGCCATAACACCCACAAAAGTACCCGTTGCCCACATGCCTACACGCTTCCACGACATTTCGTAATCAAAGCACCAACGGATCATAAGATAAGAAATCGCAACAATACAGGCCCAAACTATTGAGATCCCAATAAATTTTAATAAAAAATCAGACATACTTTCCCCTTTAAAAACCCTATGTTTAAAAACCCAAGCTTATTTCTAACTGTATCAATTTTTATGCATTACTCGCAAGATTTGTAGCGACACTTATAATATTCTATACTGATAATTCATGTTTTTTTAGGAGACTTTTTATGTTACAAGATTTTTTATGCGCTTTTGGGTTATATGGTTCAATTTTAGCCGGTATTAGTTATGTGTTTTATAAACAAAGTCAAAACGCAGAAGACTTTATGTTGGGCAGCAGATCATTAAACTATGTGGCTACTGCTATTGCTGCGCATTCAAGTGATATGAGCATCTGGCTATTTATGGGCCTTCCAGGTATTATCTACACACAAGGTATGCATATTGCATGGGTGCCTATCGGTCTTGTGACGGGCATGTTTTGCTCATGGACCTTTGTAGCAAAAGCATTACGGACAGAAACCGAAAAATATAATGCTCTTACTCTTTCTACCTATTTAGAAAATCGATTCGATGACAAATCAGGAAAACTACGTATTTTAAGTTCTTTCTTATGTCTTTTATTCTTTACGTTTTATATTTCTTCTGGCCTTGTAGGCATGGGATTAATGTTCGAAAACGTTTTTAATATCGATTACCACTTGGGAATTCTTATTGCATTGCTTACTACTGTTACTTATACATTTGTAGGTGGCTTTGTAGGAGTTGCTTGGTGCGATCTGTTTCAAGGGCTCTTTTTACTCTGCATGATTATGTTAGTGCCAAGCTTAGCATTTTTAAAATTGCCAAGTCTAAAAGCTATTAGCATGGCTGCAAAACTTAAAAGTGTTTCTTTAAGTTTATTGCCAAAAACGCTATCAGGTTTAATAAGTTCGCTTCTTCTTGCTCTCTCTTGGGGTCTTGGTTATTTTGGTCAACCTCATATTCTAGTTAATTTTATGGGTATAAAAAATTCAAAAGATATATCAAAAGCTCGTAATATTGGTATCACCTGGCAAATCTTAACACTTGGATCATCACTTGGTATTGGAATTATAGCTATTGCCTATTTTGCACAACCATTAGCAGATCCTGAGCTTGTATTTGTAACAATGGTAAAAAGTTTATTTAATCCATTTATTGCTGGCTTTGTATTATGCGCTATTGTTGCCGCAGGGCTTACCACCATAGACACTCAAATTTTGGTTTCAGCATCAACTTTTGCTAATGACTTCTATAAACAGTACTTACATCCCAAAGCAACCAATAAAGAAGTATTACGTGCTTCAAAGATTGGCGTTTTGATTATGCCACTCTTTAGTTATGCGGTAGCATTTAATAAAAGTGCTTCGGTATATGCATTAGTTGAATATGCGTGGAATGGCCTAGGAAGTTCGTTTGGTCCGGTTATCTTACTGTCACTGTATTCAAAAAAAGTTACTGCTAACGGGGCCTTTTGGGGAATGCTTGTTGGTGGAACAGTTGCAGCACTTTGGCCACTTGTTGGAAGTTCTGTACCTTCTATGATTCCAGGCTTTTTCTCTAATCTTGCTATTCTTTTAATATTTTCTAAAAAATAAACTGTATTTTTAGAGCACAATTCGTATAATAATCTTTTAGGGTATAGCTTTTAACTCTCTAATCGATTGAAAACACTAATGAAAAAGTTATTATTATTAGGGCTCTTACTTATTCCAATTACCGACACACAAACAGGAAAAAAGAAAAAACAAAATAATTCACAAATTTTAACTCTTCAACAAGCACAAGGCTTACACATAAAGATTTTTGATCAAGATACTGAATTTACTGACATACAAGAAAGCTTAGATGCTTTTCGCAAGCAAGATAAGCAAGTAGAAACACTAGAAGCGCTTCTTCACGATGCACGTATGATTCGTACAGGTATTCTTAAGAATAATAAACTTTCTCCAAATATACCCAACCCCTCGTTTCCTCTTCAAATGAACATTCTACACAATACTCTTTATGGTGCATCAGGACGTGGAGATCTCGATCAAGAAACTGTTGTACGTTATAGTAATCATATACAAACACAAATAGATGATCTTAGAATCCTTAAACAACAACAAGAAGCTAAAACTCAAAGAACACTCTTTCTTAAAGAAGTAGTAACAACAGCTAAAACTCACCAACTTAAAAGACGTAAAACTCAAAGAGAAAATGAAATAATAAGGCAGAAAGAAAAACTAAACAAACGAAAAGAACGAGAGAGAAGAAAATCTCAACTTGCAAAAGAAATGGCTTTGACAAGTTTGGACACAGTTATCGATGCGCAAGAACCATTTAAAATACCAGAAGAAACCTCTCTAACAATATCTAATTATATTTCGCATGAAGCATTAATACTATCTAAAATTGGAACTTTAGTAAGAACATACAATACTTCTTCCTATGGAGATACCAATCATAAATTAACATCAACAATCCGCCTTCCTCCAAACAATATAATTGATGTTAATGTTATTCTTCAAGGCTATCAATCAGAAAATACACAAAAAGAATTTCTCACAGCTAAAATACTTATACATAGTGCCCTTTCTAAACTAACACCCGGATGCAATATAGAAACTGTTAAGAAAACTATTGCTGATGTACAGGCACAAATAAGACCATCATCATGCAATTGTAAATGCCATAGCTTTCATTCACTCTTAACTCTTATGCTCGGTACTCTCGAAGAAGCCTTTTCATTAGATACTTCCTGTACAATAGTGGACAATTCAACACTTAAAACAATTCGATTATTAGAAGAAACCTATAGTCTTACACTAAATCATGATTTTGATTATCATCTTTTAGAAGAAACTTATGAAAAAAAAGATTCTCGACCTGATACAAAAGTTGTAATTACTCCCTGCAATTCACCCCAACAAGATAGTGGTCTTAAAAAAGAAAAAGAAGAAACTCAAGAATCTATGCAGCAACTAATAAATGCTGCAATGTCTGCATTACGGGCAGCAAGCCCCATAAGTTCCATGCGCTTGCTTACAAAAGAAGATTTAAAAAAACTCTCCCCAATACCCCCAAAAGAACAACCTCTTTCTATTGCTCAAGAATTTAAAGAAATGCAAAGAAGTCAAAGTCCATTAGTAGAAGAATTTACTCAACGATCACATGAAATCGGAACAAGTAATACCTTACAGCATATGCAAAGCTCATTTGCAAACTTACTCGCTAGCACAACTTCAGAAAAACCAACCTGTACCGAAGTTGTTTTTTGCCCTTATCACGCATTTAATAAAACAGGCACATGTTATCTTTATTGCGCTCCTCCTCTACCAGATTACCAAATAGAACAGATTCAAAAATTTCTTACCCGGTTTATTGATTGGATCGAAACATTAAACATAGAAACCGATTCTTTTTTCGACGAAAATCTACCAAATCCTCAAATAGCTCCCTTTCTAAAATCAATACAAAAAGCAGTTCAATTCTCTATCTTTGAGTCTCAAGTAAAAAAAGAACCCGTAGACACGAAAATCTTAATAGACATCTTAAAAACCTATAGAGATAGCATTCTTCCACATGGCTGGGAATGCCGACCTAAGCCTATTTAAGCTCAATCAAACCACCCTCATCCTATTGACAAATAGAAAATTATGTATATAATAAGCTTATAGACTTAGATTTAGTTCAAATAAAAATGGAGACTTATTATGAATATTAAAAATAAAACAGCGGTATTTTCACTTATTACCTTATTAGTAGCACAAAATGCTCTTATGGGTTCTGCTACGGATCACGAAGATACTCCCAAACTTACTTTAGCTCGCCTAGAACAGTTAGAATCTACTACCCCTGAACCAATGCCTACAGATTTTGCTGAAATGTTACGCAGTATGAAAATGCAAGGCCAAGAAGATGGTTATGAACCATCAGAAGCTGGAACCTGCATAACAAATGCTGGAGCCATACTTTCTGAAATGGCTGAAGATTTAATTGCGCAACTTTCTGAAGCTCGTACAAAAACAAATAATTATACTGAAGTAAAAGAACTTACAAAACAACTATCAATGGCAACTCGTTCTACCAAGAAAAAGAGTAAAGCCAAAAAAAGTGCTCCTCAACATACTAGAGATACTTTTTTACGCGCTCTTAGAACAGAAATAAACTCTGCTGATGATAATATTGCAATTTTAACAGCACTTAAAGCATCTTATAATACCTATACAAAGAAACAAACTGCTAAAAAAAGCATAGAAGATAATACCTATAAAGCTGCTCTATCTACTATTGCAGGAGAATTAACAACAAAAATTAAACATCTCGAACAAAATAATAAAATATTAGGATTACAAGCTTCTACTGAAGCACATGAAGCAGAATTAGAAATAGATAAAGCGAGAAAAGAAGCTCTTGTAAAAGAAGGTAAAAAAGCAGCTGAAAGAAAAAAAGATGAATACCAAAAGAAAGTACTTGCCAAACAAGAGCAACAAAAGAAAGACGCCCTAGAACAAAAAGAAATAAAAATAGAGATTAAAAATTTAAAAAATTTAATATCTCAAAAAATAATGGAAAAAGTATTAGAAAAAGTACAATGCGGAGAAGAACCAACTCCCGAAGATCTTAAAAATTTAACAATTGAACAAAAAGTAGAAATACTAAAAATATCGAATCCAAAATTATCATTATTAAATAATACATCAGCTGATATTCATGCTGCTATTAGTCAAGCAAAAGCCAACCAACACATACCTCACCAACACATATTGCATCAAAAAGACTTAGGATTAATAGAACAACTTGGTAAAGATAAAATAGGTATTATAGATGTACATGCATGCCCTGTATGCGGTGAAACCAAAGATACTCCATGTACTATTAAATATGCAGAAGATCAAACTTTTTCACCTGAAGAAAAACGTAATAAAATAATATTAGATGACATGCACATAAGTACGCTTATTGATGAAACAAACAACTGCTTAATAGGTTTTCAAAATAATACTAATAAAGAAAAATCTCCTTTAAGCGTATATAATTTATACATCTCTATGCTACAACAACTTGTAGAACAAGCTAAAGGTAATTTAATTTATTCACAAATCAAAATATTTACAAAATACTTTTCAGATATATCTCAATACAAATTTGAACATACAGATAAAACAGAAATATCAAAACCAACTACTTAAAAAGTATAATATATTAAAGATATAATAAACTTTAAGGCCGTTTAAGAATGCGTATTTCTTAGGCGGCTTTATTCATGTTATACGATCTAAAACAATATGCGACACAGCTCCTGCTGCAAAGAAAGTAGCATCTAATAACAATATCGTTTTACATGCAGGGAAAGACTGCATAGTAAAGCATGCTAAGGCAAACGGCACAGCTACCACAAACCACAATTCATGAAACAGCCCTCTATGCCTAACCAATAATGGAATCATGGCTAAGAAACTAGTTGCGGCAAATAAATGCCAGTTCTTTTGTAGGTATAATAAAATTAAGCACAACAAGATAACACGATAAAATATACCTTGCCCCCTGCTCTTGATATCAACATCAGGAAACAATGCTCCTACTATAGTTAATAAGAACCACTGCAAAGCTGTAATAGGCGTTGGTGGATAGGTTTTGCTCACAAGAAGAACAATGCCACAAAACGTTATGGCTCCACCTGCAATATGGCTTCTATATCCTGGCATTACTCTCTCCTACTTTAAACCTTATTTTCGCTCTAACTTCATAAATGTAGTTTTTGGATAATAAAACTCTAAAATCTTTTTATAATTAAAACCTTTATTAACCATCTCTCGTGCGCCCCATTGGCATAAACCAATATGATGCCCATACCCTTTACCATTTACAGCGATTTTTGTGCCCTGTTTTTTAACAGAAAAACTATAACTTTTAACTTCTTTAAATAAACGGTAAAAATCTTGTGAATCAAATGCTAATAAGCCTCGTAGTGTGTTAATCTGAATATCTTTAACAAAACCAGCTTTTTTTTGTGTTACTTTTACTGTTTTAATATCATGAATAATAGTATTAGTTCCCTCTTGAAGAAGATCGATAAAATGATCTAATTCATATAAAGCTGACCATGTAAATAATTTACATGATCGACAATAATGACACTTATACGATCGTTCTAAATAAGGTGCTTTTTTAAAATCAATCATACCGGTAATAGACGATGGAGCAATACCACCACAACACGAATCAAACATAGCCAAAATGGGTTTTCCTTCGTGACTCAAAAATACATCTCGTGTCTCGTGTACTGCTTGACGAATCACAGGACAGTCATGCATTCCTGTATAGGTTTGATGATAGTTAGTATTTTTTATGTGGTAATGATTATCTTGTATTCGAGAAGAAAATAATCGGTGCAATAAATATGTTCTACTCGCAATAGCCATAACTTTATTAACCTCTAACGGCCAACCAGGCCAACTTTCTGTCTTGAGCACCGAATATACATAATTTTCTAACGGTAAAATATTAATAAGCAAATAACGTTGCTTATCTTTTTGTAGATAAAAAGCACCTTCATACACACCAGAACCAAACTGTACAATGCCATCAATTGGTTCGAATAACATATTATCAACACATAATTTTTTATTATCTAAATACACACCATCTGGTTTGCACGTTAACGTTAATATATTACGCGTTTGTTTAAGTGTTAGCTCTCGATCGGTTGTTCTATCTCTTAATCTAAACCCTCGACGAGCTGACAATCTCCACGTGCCTGTTTTTTTTTGATCCAATAAAACTCGTACAGGAGTGGCATAAGAAAAAAGAGGTATGAGAAAAAGCAATAATGCCCTAGATATAAACATCATACGTGCGCAATACATCAAGAAACTTGATAGGCAAAGATGTTCTTTGTGCTACACCTTCATTAGCCAGCGCATCGGCATGCGTATTATTTTCTCGCAAGGTATGTTTAAATGTGGGGCTAAAAAGAGAAGATTCTTGACTTGCAACCGAATGGAATTTTTTTAATTCTTCTTTTCTTACTTTATACTGCCCTAGCATTTGCTTAACTAAAAGTTCTGAATCTGATGTGATACATACTCTATCACCAGGTTGCACTTCTAACTTTAAAAACAAAATGCCAATAACTAATGCAAGATATTCAGCTTCATTATTTGTTTTTGTTTGTAGATAAAAACCTTTTCTTAAAAAATCTTTACCTTGCTTCTTGATATATACTCCTGCCCCAGATGGACCAGGATTACCTTTAGAAGCACCATCAACAAATAACTCCCAATCATACTCAGAAGATTTAAATGTATTTATAGCAGTATCAAAAATAGAAGTCTGATTATCCGCCATTGGATTCCTCTACTTCAGTAGCATAATTAAGATACAAGAATCGATAGCAGCCCTTGCATTGCAATAATTTTTTTCTTTGCAACTGAGCCATTTCTTGATTTGTTACTACATGAAAGCACGATTTACAACTTTGATCTTCAACAGAAGCAACAGGGTCAATAACCAAATTACGCATACGCGCATATTTTTCTAACCACTCTTCTGGAATGCCTATTTCTTTATCTTGACGACCTTTTGTTTCTGCTTGTAGTTTTTCTTCAAGTTCGTCTACTTTTTCTTGTTTTTCGTTAATTTCAGATAAAAGTGTTTCTGTTTGACCGTGAATTTCTTTTTCTTGTTTCTCAACATTTTTTTGCGCATTTTCAAGAGTATTCCAAACAGCTATAAGTTTTTCTTCTGCGGCCATTTGCTCATTTTGAATATCTTCGGTTTCTGATTTTAGCGCAATATATTCTCTATTATTAGATGCAATAGAATAACGCTCTTGTACTTTTTTTGCTTTTTCATCCAATGTCTTCATCTCAAGCTCTTGCATATCAACATTTTTGCGTAAATCGTACAATGCTTTTTTTTCTTCTACAAACTGCTTTTTACTCAGTTCTAGCTGATCTTCTATCAACTCAATTTCACCCTCTAGGTGAATAATTTCTTTTTCTTTTTTATGCAATATTTGATCGAACGTAATTAGATCTATGAATAAATCAAAGGGGCTTTTACTCATCGTGAACTCCCTAAGGTAGAATGATGAAGGATGGTGGGCCCACCAGGATTTGAACCTGGGACCTCTCGGTTATGAGCCGATTGCTCTAACCAACTGAGCTATGGGCCCGCCCTTGCTCCTTGCTACACGGGCAAACACCCGTTCCCTTTAGCTTAAAGGAATCTTTAACGATTGCAAGAAACTTATACACTTTGCATAAGTAAAAAATCTTTAAGACGACAACTATAACCCCATTCATTATCATACCAACCAAATACTTTACCCAGCGATCCAACTGCCTGAGTAAGCTTTTGGTCAATAATAACTGAATGGCTATTCTGACTAAAATCAGAAGAAACAAGTTCTTCATCTGTTACTTGCATAATATTTTCTAAGTTACTCTGAGCGGCTTGAGAGCAAGCAGTATTAATACTTTCTGCTATTATTGCCTGTTGAGCAACAAAAGAAAGATCAATCAAAGATACCGTTGCTACCGGCACTCGCAAAGAACACCCTTCTATCTTACCTGCAAGTTCTGGTAAAACCTGACCGACTACCTTCATAGCACCCGTAGTTGTTGGAATAATATTAAGTGCTGCTGCTCGTGCACGACGAATATCTGAACGATCAACATCAAGTAATGTTTGATTATTGGTATACGCATGAACAGTTGTCATATACGCGCTAACAATACCAAATTTTTTATTTAAAACATTTAACACAGGAGCTACTGCATTAGTTGTACAGCTACCCAAAGAAACAATCTGTTGCCCTGTGTAAGCATGAGTATTTACCCCAAGAATAACCGTAACATCAGCATCTACTGATGGTGCAGAAATAAGTACATGCTTTGCTCCTGCAGCAATATGTTTTTGTGCATCAGCTTTTTTTGTAAATCTTCCAGAACAATCAACTACCCAATCAACACCGTTTTTTTTCCAATCTAATTTTGATGGATCTGTCTCTGCATAAACAGCAATCTTATGACCGTTTATAGAAAGAACATTATTACTATAAGATACGTCTCCATCGAACTTGCCCATAATAGTATCATAGGTAACACTATGCGCTACAAAAGCTGGGTCCGCTGGACCAATATTCAAAGCAACAACTTCTACTTTTTTTAATGCAGTAGCATCTGAAAACAATGCTCTTAAAAAATTTCTTCCAATTCTTCCAAACCCATTAATGGCAATCTTCATTACTCTCATCTCCTAATCAAAAACCCAAGTCACTTTTTATTCCACGACCGAACCTCTTTTAATATTGCTACTTCTTCGTCCTTTGGTAGTACAGGAAGCTCAAGAATAATAGAAGCGTGTTTAAGTTTTGGATGATTCATTATAGCCTCAAGTGGTTCTTTTCCAATTAGACCTTGTCCGGGAATAGCATGTTTATCGATGCGTGATCCACATTTTTTTACTGAATCATTTAAATGCAATAACGCAACGCGCTTTGCTCCCACACAGTCATCAACTTTATCAAAAAATTTAGCTAGCTCTTTTTTATCTGCAATATCATAACCATACGAATAGGCATGTGCTGTATCAATACAAAAGGCAATGCGATCGGGTTCATCTATTTGTTCTAGTAACTCTTTAAAATCTTCTAAATCTCCACCGACAGACATTTTACCATGAGCAATGTTTTCTATAACAATCGTAATATCATCATAACGAGACAATGCTTTGTTAAGTGCATTTGCCAAACAAGTAATACCTTCTTGCTTATCCTTGCACCCGGTTGAAGATCCTGGGTGAATCACAATATGAGTAAACCCTAAAGTTCTTGCAAGCTCTAATTCTTTTTTAAATGTTCGCCAGCCACTATTTTTTCTGCCCGATAAATTAACCCAATATGATGCGTGTAAATAAAGTTCTTTAAAGTGTTTTTTTCTTTTCTTTAAACATTCTTCGAGTTCACCTTCAGTAAACGTAATATACTTATTAATACCTTGAACAATAAAAAAACACTGTACAACCGATTGCTTTAATTCTATTGCTCGATCAAGTAACTTTGAAAGTGAATCTGTAAGACGTAAATGTAATCCTATATTCCTGGCCATGTTACCTGCTTCTCTATAAAGTCCAAAGGAAAGCATTCTTTAAGAGCCAGCACAAAGCGTTTTCTTATTTTTTGCAATCCTTCAACAGAGTTCGATTCAAACCGCAAACAAATCACAGGCTGCGTATTAGAAGCTCGAATCAATCCCCATCCATCTTTTGTATCAACACGTACCCCATCGATTGTGGTCAGTTCTACATTTTTTTCTTGTGCAAAACTATTTTTTACTTTATCCACAATTTTTTGACCTTCTGCTTGCCCACATGCAATACGCAATTCGGGAGAACTTTGTCGACGAGGAATTATTTTTAAACGCTCAGTGAGTGTTTCCCCTGATTTTACCAGAAGTTCAATCAAACGCAAAGCAGCATAGATACCATCATCAAATCCAAAATAGCGATCGTGAAAGAAAAAATGACAACTTAACTCTCCTGCTACAATAGCATTATTATCTTTCATACATTGCTTAATAAAAGCATGCCCAGAAGGTGAAACGCAAGGCTTACCACCCCACTGAATAACCATCTCTTTTAAACTACTTGAGCACTTAATGTCAAAAGCTACAGATGCTTGTTTAATATAAGATAAAATTTCTTGACTATAAATTGTTAATAGCTGATCACCTGGTACTAAATACCCCTCAGCGGTTACAGCTCCCATACGATCAGCATCTCCATCAAAAGCCATACCCAAATCTGCTCCAACGCGAGCTACTTCATCCACCAAATCTTTTACATTTTCTGGCTTAGTAGGATCGGCCTCATGCGTTGCTTTTGATCCATCAACCTCAGTACACAATTGATACGCACGCTTCCATTTCATCTGTTTAATCAATTCAGGCATAACTGCACCCGCAGCACTATGTCCACAATCAAACACAGCATTAACATCAATACCAACTAGTTCTGGAAATAAACGTTTTAAAAACGCAACATATTCAGGGACAATAAAATGCTCTGTGTATGCTCCTGACTGTGCATCAGCAATACACTTTGCATCTTTAAAATACTGTAAGATAGTTTGGATCTCTTGACCAAATACCGATTGCTTGCGCATACAGATTTTAATACCATTATATTCTTGCGGATTATGAGACGCCGTAATCATCAAAGCTGCATCAACCGATAACCAGTATTGAGAAAAATACAATGTAGGAGATGGGCAAACTCCAATAAAGATAACGTTTAAACCGCTTTCTTGTAGGCCCGCAATCAACTCTTTTTTTATTGATGGAGAATGTGTACGACCATCCATACCAACAGCAATAGTTTGTATCGAAGCATCTTGTTGTTTATAATAAAAAGCTAAAGCACGTGCTAATCGACGAACTTGATCTATTTGCAATTCTGAACCAACTTTACCTCGAATGTCGTACGTGCGAAAAATATGATCTTGCATACCCACTCCGTTTTTGTAACCACATAGTTATAACTTCATGGGTTGTAGTATAGTTTAATTAAAAATGCAAGGAGAAATTTCACTCATGATACCTCTAACGCTACGCATTCAAAATTTTTTAAGCTATGGATCTCCAGCACAAACCATAGATTTTACCAACTATAAACTCATCTGTTTATCTGGTAAAAATGGCCATGGCAAATCTGCACTTCTTGATGCTATGACCTGGGCACTTTGGGGGCAAGCACGTAAAACAGGAAACACCTCAAAAGCCGATAGCGGTGTGGTTAAACAAGGCCAGACTGATGTTATGGTCATTTTTGATTTTATATTTAACAAACAAGCCTATCGAGTTAAACGAGTTTTTTCTACCAAATATGGAAAACCAAAAGCACATGTAGACTTTGGCACCTATAATACTGAAACAGATTATTTTATGCCGCTGACCGAAAAAACTATTCGTAAAACACAAGAATGCATAGACAAAACATTAGGGCTCACCTACGAAGCCTTTATTAACTCTTCGTTTTTACGTCAAGGCCAAGCAAATGAATTTTCTAAAAAATCACCCAAGGATCGTAAAGAAATCCTAGCCAGTATTTTAGGCCTCGATCGTTATGAAAAAGCAAAAAAACTTGCTCTTGAACAAGCCCGCAAAACCAATCAAGAAAAAGAACATTTAGAAAAATTAGCCGTGCATATAGCAAAAGAATGTGAACAAAGCACAGAGATAGAAAAACAAACTATTATACTCACTGAACAACTTAAGGCACTTGTACAAAAAGAAGTAATTACAAAAAAAACACAAGAACAATTAGAAGCAAACAAAAAAATACTCAACCTAAAACAACAAGAACAAAAGTTTTTACTCTTTGAACACGAGCAGAAAAAAAAAGACATACATAAGCAAATCGAGCTTTTAAACAAACAGATGGCAATTTGGAAAAAAACAAATACACAACTGCTTAAAGCACCTGATAAAGCAACTTTAGAAAAACAACGTGAAGCGTTTGCAAAACAACTCACAAACGAACAAATAAAATTTAAACAAAACCTTATTCATAAAGAAGCGTTTTTACACTATAAAGAACAAGAACAAGAATTGTTGTACAAGCTTAAGCAAGAACACACTGCAGAGCTGCAAAACAAAACATTAGAACTTGAACGTGTAAAAGCAACTCAAGCAACTAAAGAAGCAAACGAAGAAACAGTTAAACAAGAACTTAAAAAGCTTCAAGAAGACAATAAAGTATGTTATAAAAATATCGAAACGATTAAAAAAACAGTTAATCCAACTTATTTAATTAGCGATACACAAGAATTACAAGCAACCTTTGAACGCTATAAAGAGTATTATCAAAAGTGGATAGAACAGGGAAACTGGATAGCAAGTGAACGAAACAATCTTTCTGGTAAGCAAGCACTTTCGCAAGATACA
>JBLICC010000015.1:0-20300 GCA_047631715.1 Alteromonas naphthalenivorans | reverse complement strand
AAATTTCTGGATCATCTGGAAGCACTCCGCCAAACTCGTTTGTAACTCTTTGGGCAATACCATGCAGCGCCAAGCCTCGTCGATTATAACCAAGACCAACCCATTCAGCCAATACTGCTCTTGTTGGCGCACTAGCAAGATCTTTAAACGTTGGAAATTTTTGCGTAAATGACTTAAATTTTTCAACAACTCGCTGTGTTTGTGTTTGTTGCAGCATAACTTCTGAAACTACAATTTTATATGGATCTGTTGTATTGCGCCAAGAAAAATCACGTTTATGTTTACGATAAAAAACCCAAATATCTTGCCTAAAATACTCTAATAACCTTGGCGAAAATTCTTGATTTTTAAGTTCCTTAGAAAAACGCTCATGAAATTCTTGTAACGGATCTTGCTGAACAATCATACATTTTGTTGCTTTTCATCTTTCAATCGCCCAATCTCAAACGTAATCATTTTTTCGATATTCAAAATTTTACGCGCAGATTCTTTAACTTGGTCTAATGAAATTTCTTTTAAAACATCAGCGCGCTTATCAAAATAATCATCACCCAGATTAAATCTATCAATCGCTATAAACGTGCCCGCCATGCTTTTATTAGATACAAAATTATCAATACGACTACTCATAACTGTTTGTTTTGCCCGATCGAGTTCTTCTTGTGTAATAGAATCAATAACTTCGCTCATTGTTTTAATAATAGCTTTTTTCGCTTCTTCTAAGCGATCCAATGAAACAATCGTTTTAATAACACACATGCCTTGCTCTTCGTCTACACCAGCAAGCAAAGATCCTGAAATTGTATAAAACAAACCTGTTTGCTCTCGTAACGCAAATAATCGAGAGTTCATAGATCTGGAAACCCCTCCCCCAAAAATTTGATCGAAAAGCAATAACTTGTCAAAGTCAGAATGACTACGATTAATAGAAGCCCCAGCGAACGCCAAAACTATTTGATCTCTATTTATTGGGTAAGATACCCGCTGTTGAGTAATTTTTTTTAGTGCTGGATAAACTTTCTTAGATATAGCCTCTCGCTTCCAAGATCGCAGAAACTTTTCTAATACATCTTGAATATTATAATCCTCTAAATCACCAACAATAGAAAGTCGCGCGCCCAAAGGAGAAACGTGCGCAGCATAAAAATCAATTAGGTCTTTCCGAGTAATTTTTTTAACACTTTCAAATGTTCCATGTGGGTTTTGAGAATAGGGATGATTTTCGTAAAGCTTTTCCCTAATTAAATGACCAGAAAAATCTCGCGGTGAATCCCAATACATTGTAAGATCTGCTAATAAATGATCACGAACTTTTTCTATTTCTTGTTCATCAAATGATGCATTTACTAAAACTTCATATAAAAGCTCAAGGCCTTTTTCGAGATCTTCACTCAACACACTTAGAGCAATGTATCCAGGCTCTGCTGAAAGCGCCATACCATAATCCTCTGCCACTTCTGCAAGCTTTATTCCTGGATAATTTTTAGTTCCTTCAATAAGCATAGAACACATAAAACTATAGAGGCCCTGTAAATGCACAGGATCATAATGGCTTTGAGCTTTAAAAGATAAAATAATATCAATCTTAGGAAGATTTTTATTTTGATGTACAAATACTTTTAAACCATTTGAAAGCAAAAAACTTTTTGGCTTATGAAAACTAAAAGCCTTTGATGGTTTCACTTGAACTTTATCAGCATGAATAACCCCTTCTACAGGAAGGCTTCTTTCTCGTCCCTCTAAAATTCGAGCATCTTCTTGATCAGAAAGCTTTTGTAGTTCAACCCAATGCTTTCTCTCTTCTTCATTAAGAGATAACACTTTGCCGGAATGCATCGAGGAAGGAGAAAAGTATTGACGCAGCGCATCTTTAATTTCTTTTTCTAGGTTATCTGTTGAGCGATCAACATAGTCAAAAACAAAGTTTTCATCACCTGTTTTTATAAAGCTGCTTACTATTGCATCAGCCTGCTTTTCATTACTTTCTAAAGCGCTTATATGAGCAACTTTTATCGCCTTAGTTGCACGCTTTAGTTCGCGATCAGCAATGCCATCACTGATCAGTAATGCTATTTCTGCGTGAACTATTTTTATAATTTTTTCTATATCTTGTTCTTTTTTTGGCTCTACATAAATAAAGGCAACTGTCGCATCTTCTAGCCGATCAAGCATCACCGCAACATCTGTTGCTATGTGTAACTCATCAACAAGTTTTTTATATAATCGAGAACTTTTTCCTCGGCCCAAAAGTATAGATATCATCTCAAAAATATAACGTTTTTTTGCTTTTTCTCCCGGCAAAACAGATGCCAACAGCATCATAGGATGCTTAATGTCTCGCTTAAGCGTAACAGTTGTTGCGCTTAAATCTCTACCAATATAAAACTCTTGTCGCGCATAATCTTCATCTTTCTTTATGCCTTCAAAAATTTTCTCTGCTTGTGTAAACACCTCATCTGGGTTTACATCACCAACAACAACAAGCACCGCATTATTTGGAACATAATGCTTCTTGTAAAAAGCAAAAAGAGCATCTCGTTTTACGTTCCATAAATCTTGCTTAAATCCAATAATAGGATAATGATACGGATGATCTGCGAACATTGACTGCAGCATTTTTTCTGCAAGATCACTAAAATAATCATCTTTATACATTTTTAATTCTTGAATAACCGCCTTCATTTCTGAGTTCAACATTTGCTCATCAAATCGAGCATTTTGCATGCAGTCGGCATACAAATGCAACGCCTCTTGCCAATGCTGAGTTGGAAAATCAAAAATGTAACCCGTCGTATCGTGAGAAGTATAAGCGTTAGTATATCCAGAAAGTTTTTCCGCAATAACGTTAATGTCAGACTCTGAAAGTTTTTTTGTTCCTTTAAAAATCATATGTTCTATAAGATGCGCAAGGCCTTTCTGGCCAGTTTGTTCATCTTTCGAGCCCACATGATATACCAATCGAGTTGCCACTTTAGGGATAGAATTAACTGGACGAACAAGTACTGTTAGCCCGTTTAAAAGAACCTTTTTAAAAACCATTGTCTGCATTTATTATTCCTCTATACTTTCTATGGATCATACTATTAAGAATGGTACACTTATACACACTTATTGGCAATGAGCGCTTACCCTAATTTAACATTAAGGAGGACAATGAAGATCAAAACTTTTTCTCTTTTTATCGCCTTTTTTCCTATTTTTTCCTTTTCATTAAATATAAACACAATAAATAACGAGTTAGAAAAGGCCCAATCGAAAGCCTCTTCGTACTTAAGCCCTCAAATAAAGAAAAAAACTTTAACCCTAAGGCAAGAAAGCGCCCTTCTTGAAAATAGCCCGGAATGGAAGAGTATTAATAATCTTCTTAAAGCTTTAAAATCAACTCCTGAATATAAATCCTTCTTTGCCCTACAAACAACTCATACTCTTCTCTGTACCCTAGAAGGATACGCCTATCTGCAACCACACCCCGAACTCCTTGAGGCTATTTCAAACCTATTGAAACCCTCGTCCAAATTGGACAATACCGTTAAATCTTTTTTACAAAAAGAACGAGCCTGGCTTATGGATAATGCAGACGACGTTATCCTTCTTCAAAAAAAACAAAACTCCATTAATGCCCTTAAAGATGCTGTACTCAAAGAACAACAACAATCCCTTCATCTTTTGCTTTCAACAAAAGCTTACAAAGCCCTCCAACAAGGCCACCAAGGGTACCTTAAAGAAAAAAGGGTGAAAAAAATTACATCACTAATCGATAAAATAACAACCCTCGAATACGAAAAAACAACCTTAATCACATCCAGCTTGCCCTGCCAACAACTTCATAGACAAAAACAACTACTTGAAGCCTCTTCTTTGATCCCTTCTTTTTCTCCCAGTGAATCACTTTATCCCTCGCTTGAACACGTTTCCACTGAAAGGTTGCGGCTTTTTATCGCACCTCTAAACATTCTTATCTTGTAAAAATCCCTACAGAAAGCTATTATTGTACTGTCGGAAAGTTTTCTTTTCGAAAAAAATGATAATCCCAATGTGCATATTAAAACAACAAAAAAGCTCTAGCATCGATAATATTTTATTTTAAAAATGATACATATAGAAAAATTCTTACACAAAATACCCTTCTTATCTCTTAAGCTCCCTCTTTCTTTTTGGGGAGCTCTTGGTTTTATTAGTGGAATTTTTTTAGCTCACCATAGCCTACTCTTAATCGCTCCCACCTTAATCGTCGCAATGTGCCTTAAAAAGGATGTCTGCCTTAATACAAAAATCATGTTTCTTTTTACTTTTCTTGGGCTCGCTACCTATATGTACTCATCTTCTTATACAAGACTCCCTGTTCCCACTCTTAAAAACGTTATAGTCGAGGGAGTAATCACCGACAAAGCATTCATTGATCACTCTTTTTGGAAACATCGAGTTCGATTAAATGTTTCAAAAATAAAAACTGATCAAGGCTTGCTCCCTTATCCTTTTGTAGTCTATATTTACTCAAGAAACCGAATTTATGGATGGGTGCAAGATACAATACAGTGTGGCCCTCTCACTATAAAAGAACCTGCCGAAGGCGGTTTTGCGCTCTATTTAAAAAGAGAGGGAGTTGCAGGCACAAGTTTTTCCGATAAAATTTTATACACTAAGGTTCACCGGCCGACACGATCTTTTTTAAACTGGATCTTCTGGCAACGAGAACTTCTTCAAATAAAGTTGCGAAAAAAATTTTCTCGCCAAACCTTCTCTCTATTTTCTTCTCTTTTTATTGGAAATCGAAACCCTGTTACAAACACCCTAGCACCACATAAACAACATTTTAAAAAATGGGGAATTCTCCACCACCTTGCCAGATCCGGCCTTCATCTAATTGTATTTATTATGATCTGGCACTTTCTTCTAAACTCGCTTCCACTCTCTTTCGCTTGCAAACATTTTATTATTTCATTTTTTCTTCTTACTTATTTTTTATTTTCCTGGTCTAGTCTTTCATTCTTACGAGCCTTTATAGTCTATGCTCTTTACAAGGCTGGAACATTTGCTCAATCAAAAGTTCATCCCCTTCATGCTATTTGCTCAGTATGCTTATTGCTCTTACTGCATAACCCCTTTCATGTTTTCTTCCTTGACTTCCAACTAAGCTTTCTTCTTTCGTTTTGTCTTTTATGGATCACACACATTGATCACCAAAGAAACATCTTTCATTACAAAAGTCTTGCTGAAAAAAACAAAAAAAACTTATCCTAAAGAGAAATCTTCTGTAAAAAAAGGGACTAGAATGAAAAAGACTTTATTGTTATTGCTAACACTTTCCCCTCTCTCTCTTTTGGGCTTAGTTAAACAAAAAAAACATATGACCGTATTAGTCTACATAGCAGGAGACAACGACCTCGCCTATTTTGCAAGAAGAAACATAGATGACATGAAAAAGGTAGGATCAACAAAACACCTAAACGTTATTGTTCAGCTTGACGGGCAAGGTGCACATGAAAAAACAAAACGGCTTTTTATTGAAAAAAATAAAATGATACAGGTAAACCGTAATCATCCATCCTCACAACAAAAACTAGATTTTGGAAGCGCTCTCACTCTTATCGACGCTTGTGAATGGGCTATTAAAGATTATCCTGCAGACCACTATGCACTTATTTTATGGAACCATGGAATAGGAGTTTTAGACAATATTGGAGGCAGGGCCTCGAGCGCATCCGAACTATTTGCTTTTAACCACGAAACAAACATGCTCGAACTTAATAGAAGTATCGACTTCTTTGACTACCTAAAGCAACAACAGCCTCGAGGCGTATGCTTTGGAGACACATATGGAACTTACTTAACAAATCAAAAACTACAATACGCGCTTCGAGAAGTTTCTTTAAAGCTCCTCGGAGGGAAAAAAATAGACATCGTAGGGTTCGATGCGTGCCTCATGTCTATGATAGAAGTAGGAAACTTAATTCGGCCGTATGCTGATTACATGGTTGGGTCTCAAGAAATAGAACTAGGAATTGGGTGGCCATACAATAAAATACTTGAGCCTTTTGCGACACAAGCATTATCCCCAGAACGCCTCTGTAAACATATCACAGCCTCTTATCATAATTATTATAAATCAATAACTTACGACTACACTTTATCAACAATTCAATTAGACAAACTAGAAGCCCTAGAATACTCCTTAGAAAAAGTAACAAACCTTTTACTGTATGCCCTTGAAAATCAAAAAAACAATACCGTTACTCGGCTCATTAAAGCAAGCAAGTCGAGAAGGCTTTGTACTCATTTTTCCGAGCCAAGCTACATAGACTTACACCACTTCTTATCAAACCTACAAGAAGCTCTTGGCTTTATGGCCCTTAAAGAAGAAACATTTTCCCTGCAGAAATCTTTATACACAGAAATAGATAAGGCAAAAACAGATCTGCTTGATTGCGTCATTGCAAATTGCTGTGGAAGAAATCTTCACCAGGCAAAAGGGCTGTCTGTCTACTTTCCTTCTCGCATGATAGAAACTTCTTATGTAATAACTCCTTTTGCTAAATCATATAGCTGGCTAACTCTCCTTCAGGAAATAATATAAGGGGGGAGAGTGAACAAAACAGGATTGCTTTTTTTTTCGCTAACCTTTAATGCCTCAATAGCTATAAACATAAAGCCGCATACTTTTATGGTGTTTATGGAAAGAAACAACGACCTAGACCCCTTCGCCTCTCTTAATATAAAACAGATGGAGCATGTGGGCTCAAACGAACATATAAATATTATTGTCTATATGCACTGCCGCGAAAATAAAACAAAAACACTGTTTATTAAAAAAAACGAAAGCACTCTTCTAAGAGAAACCAAACCAAATAGACGAACATTTAACATCAAACATGAGCTCATACAGTTTTGTGCCGAAACAATACAAAACTACCCTGCAGAAAACTATTCTCTCATCCTTTGGGACCATGGAACTGGAGCAATAGAGCCATGCTTTAGGAACATAACATCTAGTATTTTTTCGTACGCACCCACACAACAACATCCCCAATCGCAACACACAACCCTTCTCCTTAAAAACATTTCTCGCAAAAAGCAACATATCTTAAAGGGAGTCTGTTTTGACGACTCAGAAGGCACATTCCTTAGCGAGAAAGATCTCCAAAGCGCCCTTGAAACAATTTGCGCAACATCTTTGTGCAAAAAAAAGTTTGATTTGATAGGGTTCGACGCTTGTCTTATGTCGATGATTGAAGTGGGAAGCTCTATAAAAAACTACGCAACATACATGGTAGGGTCTCAAGAAGTAGAACTTGGAACAGGCTGGAATTATGCAAGAGTCTTTGCTCCTTTTTTGCTTGGAAATATTTCCCCGAGAACCCTTAGTTTGCATATTGTAAATAGCTATGCGAAAAGCTACCAAAAAACAGACGACTATACCCAATCTGCAATAAACCTTAGCGTGCTCTCAGAGCTAGAACAAAATGTGCACAGCGTTGCGCAACACCTTACAAGCCTCCTAAAGCAACAACAAAGCAATGTTTTTCGCAGGGCCTTAAAGGCAAGCCGCAACAAGCACTACTGCACTCATTTTGACGAGCCAGACTTTATCGACCTGCACCATTTTTATAAAAACCTTCTATCTAATGCTTCTCAAATAGCGCTCCTTGATGAAAAAAGCAACACGCTCTTAAAAAGCTTACGTCAAGAGCTAATAAACGGCTGCCTTCTTATCAAAGAAACAGTCGTGGCTAACAAAGCCGGCACAAAGAAAGCACTTGCAACCGGCATTTCTATATACTTCCCAGAAAAACAAATCTATTCCTCATACCATAGAGCAGCCTTCACCTTATCGAATCAAAGCTGGATAAATTTTTTACGCATCTACTTGTCGGAGTAAAAGGGGGCTAAGCGCTAACCTATAAAGATATCTATCTTTTTCCTGTCTACCGCCCAGCACATATTCTCAGGAACCGCTCAAAATTGAATATTTTTGTCGATAATCTAAAAAATACTTATATTAATTCTTCAAAAAGACAGATTGAATTTTAATTCTATTTTTATTACGACGTACAGAAAAGGCATATTTCATCATAGAAATTGTGGATAACCTGTGGATAAGTGGTGGATAACTTGTGGATAACTCAAGGAGGCCCCTTCTCTGACCCCCTTAATACAGCCTCCTAAAGCAAACAACTAAAAACGACCCCTTGGATACCCTCTTGGGATAATGAAATCGAGATTGCCAAAAAAGTTATCCACAAGTTATCCACAGGTTATCCACCACTTATCCACACTCTAGTTTGACCCCAATAGCCAATCTACAGGCTTTAATCAGTCAAAAAAACAACAAGTTATCCACATTTTGCTCGGAGCTTATTATTATTGTATTTATAATATTACTTAGGAATTAAGAATAAGCTCTTCTTGTTTTCTAAAATTTCTTTTTTAATTCTTTTCCTAAAAAAAGGGAATCTCTTTTAATTTTTTTCAATTCTGCTAAAATGTCTTATATAGAGATTTTCAATTTTTAGAAAAACAACCAATTCTGCGGGGAATGATTACGTGAGTCTTTCAGATGTTATAGAAGCTTTAGTCGACGAGCGAGGCCTAGAAAAAGAGGTCTTAAACGACATTGTATGTGAAGGAATGCTATCTGCTTACGAAAAGCGGTATCCGGAATTGCATTTTAGGGTTTCTCTCAACAAAAAAACGGACTCATTGGTCGTTGAGTCAGAAAAAAATATTGTCTCTTCAGTTGAAGACGAAGACACTCAAATTAGTTTGAGAAAAGCGAGAGGGCTGGATCCTAAGGCTACTACAGAGCAAATGTTATGGGTTCCCTTTGAGGGAGCTATTGGTCGAATTGAGATCTTAAGGGCCAAGCAGGTCATTGCTCAAAAAATTCGCCAAATAGAAAGCGCAGCAGTTTATAACGAGTTCAAGAGCAAGGAAGGATCTATCCTGCAAGGGACGATTCATAAAGCTGAGCGCAGTGGCACCATGGTTAAACTTCAAGAGTATCTGGCTTTCTTGCCTAAGTCATTGGGCATACCAGGAGAAAAGCTTCCTGTTGGGTATCCGATAAGAGCCATGCTGAAGGAAGTTCTAGAAGTTCCTCGTAACGAAAACCAGCTCATCTTAGATCGTTCATCAGATGTTTTTGTAGAGGCTCTTTTTGGATTAGAGATACCAGAAGTATTTGAAAAATTAGTAGAAATAAGAAAAATAGTTAGAATTCCCGGTTACAAAACTAAGGTTGCTGTTTCTTCGAATGATTCCAATATCGATCCTGTAGGGACATGTGTTGGAGTAGGAGGGGTTCGGATTAAGCCGATCCTCAAAGAACTAGGTAACGAAAAAGTTGATATTGTTTCGTGGACAAGCGACATAGAGACTTTGGTTCGAAGTAGCTTGAAGCCGGCAGAAATAAACAGAGTTGAGCTTTCGGACGACGGATCTTTTGCGCAAGTTTGGCTTGATGACGATCAGCGTTCGTTGGCTATAGGAAAGATGGGACAAAATATTGCTCTGGGTGCTCAGTTAACGGGAGTTAAGATTGAGCTTGTTCAGAGCGACACAAAAGATCTTGAGCAAAGGCTAAGCGAAGAGCTTTAAAGCTTTGTAAGAGGTCGCAAGAGTTGATGGGTATATGCGAATATATGAGTTTGCCAAAAAATATGACGTTTCCAGTAAGACTCTTCTTGATGAACTCAAGAGCGAGGGGATTATTCTTAAAAGTCATATGTCAGTTATTCCAGAAGATGGACTTGCTTTTCTTAGTAAAAAATATTCACCAATTCAAAAAAAAGCAGCTCCAGAAAAGCAGCAACAGGTAGGTTCAGTGGAAAAAAATAAAAATACTTCTCGCTCTCAATCAACTTCGATTCCTCCAAAGCGACAAAGCGCATCAACGAAGGGCAAGCGAAAGATGTCTCCTCGAGCAAGAAAAGCCCATAGAGCTTTTTCTTCGAGAGAAAAAGAAAAAGAAGCTCCTTCTTTGGTGGAGTCTCCTCTCGTTGTGCAAGCTATGAGCGTGGGTGATTTTTCAGAAAAAACAGGAACTCCTGTTGGAGACGTAATTGTTGCATTGTTGAGGCAAGGGCAAGTTTGTACAAGAAATTATATTCTACCCGCTGAAAAGGTTATAGAAATTTCAGAGCTGCACGGAATAGAAACAATTGTTCCAACTTCAAAACCAAAACAAGTTCTTATTGGGCAGATTGATTCCGAGAAGCCTAAAGAAGCAAAAACAGGAGAGTCAAGACTCCCTGTTGTTGTGGTTATGGGGCACGTTGATCATGGAAAAACATCTCTTCTTGATTACATACGAAAAACTCGTATTGCAACACGAGAAAAAGGTGGAATCACCCAGCATCTAGGGGCATACGAGGCTGAAACAGCCCATGGAAATTTGGTGTTTCTTGATACTCCTGGACATGCTGCTTTTTCTAAGATTCGCAAAAGAGGGGCCTCTGTGGCAGACAAGGCAATTCTTGTTATTGCGGCAGATGATGGCATTATGCCTCAGACAGTGGAATCTATAAAAGCCATAAAAGAATTGAAGCTTCCTTTGATTGTTGCGATAAACAAGATAGATAAGGTCGACAAGGCTCGACTTGAAATTGTTAAGCGGCAGCTTACGCAGCATGATCTGCTTCCAGAAGAATGGGGCGGAGATATTGTTTGTGCTCCCTTGTCTGCAAAGACAGGCGAAGGCGTAGATCATCTCCTTGAGATGGTTGCTTTGCAAACAGAACTTATGGAATTAAAAGCTGTAAAAAACACTCCTGCACAAGGTTACATTCTAGAATCAAAGCTCGAAAAAGGGCGAGGTCCAATTGCGACTGTTTTGTGTCGGCAGGGCACATTAAAAGTAGGTGATTTTTTTAGCGCAGGAACCGTGAAAGGGAAAGTTACATCTTTAACTGATTCCACAGGGGCTCGACGCAAAGAAGTTGGGCCGTCTACTCCGGTATCTGTAACAGGATTTGATGTTTTACCTTCTATAGGTGAGCTTTTTAGAGTTATTGAACAGGAAGAGTATCGTCGCGGTCGCGGCGAGAAGCAGGCTCGAGCATCTTTATCAGCTAGACTGGCTTCGGTTGCAGGAAAAGAAACTGTTCCCTTAATTGTTAAGGCGGATACTAACTCTTCTTTAGAGGCTTTAATTGATGGCGTTGATAAGTTATCAAAAGCAGGCGACAAATCGTTTTTTATAGTTCATTCTGGCGTTGGAAATGTATCGGAAAGTGATGCTATTCTTGCAGAGACAACATCAGCAGCGATAGTTGGATTTTATGTTAAAGCCGATAGCGGCGCGCTTTCTTATGCGCGTAAGGCCAATGTTGATCTTCAGCTTTTCCAAATTATTTACAAAGTCTTTGAATCTCTCGAAGGTCGTTTGAAAAAAGACAAGAAAAAAGAAACAAAGCTTACTAAGGTTGGAGAAGCAATCGTTCTTAAGGTTTTTGATATTAAAAAACTTGGGGTTATTGCAGGGTGTCAAGTGAGAGAAGGCCGCTTTGCTGCAACAGGAGAAGTTGTTGTTAAGCGTGGTCGTCGAGATGTAGGAAAAGGCAAGATCAAGAGTTTGCAGCGAGACAAAAAGGTAGTTAAAGAGGTTCACACAGGTTTTGAATGTGCTTTCCTTGTCGATGGGTTCGATGAATGGCAAGTTGATGACATTGTAGAGTGTTACTTGGAGTTACCTGTTTCGCAAGCATAGGGTTGTTCTTCTAGCAAAAAAAGGCAAGAAGGAGAAGTAGTGTTGATTCTTTCGACTGTGGGAGCTTTTTTAGTTTCGCTTGTTTCTGTTGTTTATATTACTCCTCTTTTAAGAGTGATTGCTTTTAGAAATAAGATTGTCGATTCTCCAGACGGAAAAATAAAGCGGCAGAAAGAGCCAGTACCTTATTTGGGCGGTGTCGCTATTTTTTTAGGATTTCTTGTCTCTTTTTTTCTTTTTTTACCCATTCAGAACTATTTATTATTTTTTATTTTAGGCCTTGCTATTTTATTGACACTGGGGCTTATTGATGATTTGTGGGTAACCACCCCTTTTCAAAAACTTCTAGGGCAGATGATAGCAGCGGCAAGTTTTTTGATTGCAGGATTTTCTTTAAAAGAAAACTTCCTGTCTTCTAGCGGAAATGCTTTCTTATCTTTTTTTTGGATTTTAAGCATTGTTAATGCTTTTAATCTTGTTGATGTTATGGATGGGTTGGCTACGCTTTTGGCTCTTTGTGCAACAGCTACTTTCTTAATCTTTGGCCTACTTTTTAATTTACCAGTCGTAACAATTTTATTAAGCGCTTTTTTAGGGAGCCTTGGTGGTTTTTTTTATTACAACAAACCTCCAGCAAAGATTTATTTAGGAGACGCAGGGGCTCTTTTTGTAGGAGGCTTTCTTGCCGTTATCCCTTTCTTTTTTAATTGGGGCTTTCATAGTTTTACAGGATTTTTGGTTCCTTGCATTGTATTAGCGATTCCTCTTCTGGAGGGGGTTGCTCTTATTGCTATAAGGACATACAAAAGAAAGCCGTTTTACTACGGCAGCCCAGACCATTACTGTCTATATTTAATAGCTAAAGGGTGGACCAAAAAAGAAGTCCTTCTTTTTTCCGGTTTAATTTCTTGCGCCCTATTAGCCTTTGGCTATTTTGTTGCTTTTGGGTTATTGTCTTTGGGTCAAACTTTAGCTATTTCTGTTGCAGGTTTCATTTTTTTATTGATTTGCGTCTATTCGCCCTTTGTTTCTCGAAAAGCAACACCAAAAAATGTTGCTTTTTACAAGCTTAGTGTTGCAAAAGGTAAAGAACCACTAGTTTAAACGGTTTCCACCCACCCCGAGTTGTTGCTTTTTTGTTGCTTTTTACAGTTTTGTGTTTCTTGCAACATTTGCAAGAATAGTAATATGTTTTTGTTGCGCTTTGACCTTGCGTCTCAGCGGTTGATGAAAAACGCTGCGTATTAAATGGTGGGGAAGAGATTTTCCTGGTGTATAAAGCGACTGTTTCTTAGCTTAGTCTCTCTTCTCTCCATTTTTTTAATGCTAAAGGTTGTAAGTTTCTCTTGTCTTGTCTGAAAAAAGTTTTTCTAAATAATCCATATTTTCCCGATCTTCTTCAATAGATGTTTTAGGTGTTTCTAGTATTTTTGGAATATTAAAAAATCGTTCATCATTAAACAAAAGCTTAAATCCTTCTATATCTATTTTCCCGTTGCCTATGGTTTCGTGTCGATCAACTCTAGACCCCAATTCTTTTTTTGAGTCATTAATATGAACAACTTTTAAATGTTTGATTCCAATAGTAGAATCGAAGTTTTCCCAGAAATTTTTATAAGTCGATTTAGAGGTGAAATCATAGCCAGCGGCAAAGACATGGCAAGTGTCAAGGCAAACGCCGACGCGTTGTTTTTCTTTTACAAGCTTTCGAATTTGCGCAATCTCCTCGAGTGTTGCTCCTATAACAGATCCTTGTCCTGCCATGGTTTCAAGAAGGACCATTGTCTTTCCTGTGCTAAGAGCTATAGCCCTATCTATGTTTTGGGCAATTGCTTTTACGCAATCATTAGCATCCGAAGTTAGCCGAGCGCCAGGATGTAGTACGAGATATGGGATATCTAGAAGGTTACATCGATTAAGTTCTTCAGCAAGCGCGTTGGTTGATTTGGTTTGGACTTCGAGGTTAGGAGATCCCAAATTAACGAGATAAGAGCAGTGGGCAACAACAGGAAAGACGCTGTGTTTTTTTTGAATATCCTTAAATAAAGCAGCTTCTTTTTCGGTAATTTTTTTTGCACGCCATTGACGGTTGCTTTTGGTAAATATTTGTATTGTTGTGCACCCAATGCTTGCGCCTCTTTCTATTGATTTCTCTAGGCCGCCTTCTATCGACATGTGCGCTCCTAGTAATAGCTTTTGTTTTTTGTTCATGAAAAATCCTTTGATATTAATAGCCTCTATCTTAGCATAATTGCCCTCTTTAATAACCAGAGCATTCTTGACAAATGAGCCCACAAGGGTACAATTGTCACATCTTTTATGCTTTCAAACATACTAATAGATGCGGATATTGTAATGAAAGGCTTTCTGTTCAGAAAGCTATTAATTGTTAATAATTTTCTAAGGGCTTCTTATGAATTTCTCTCGAGCAACTCGACCTTTTTTTGTGTTTTTACTTCTAAGTATTAGTGGTGTGGAGGCAAAAGATTCTTATTTTTCTTTTAAAGATGGAGACATTGAAGGATCCATTTCAGGAAAGTTTAATACATCAACTAACTTTACTATGGGGTCTTTGCTTAATAAAGAGGCTTATGAGATAGATAAAGTAATTGGAACAAAAACAACGGTTAATCTACAGGGGAAATTTAAAACTCCACTAACGACCGTATATGCCGACGTAAAGAGTACAGCTCTTTGGGGAAACAATAGGCAAATTGGAACATCAAAAGTAACGATAAAAGATGTTGACGCTGTGTCATTAAGTCATTCCCATGTGGTCGCAGAGCGTGTTATTTGGCTAAAAGAAGCGTGGCTAGAATTAAATTTAACCAATATGTTTTCTTTAAACCTTCCTAAGCAAACGTTTACTATTGGGTCCCTTCCTTTTTCTATAGGAAGAGGGATTTCTCTTGGTAGTGCTTATTCTATCAGTCCAACAACGCTTGGATTTTACAGTGATTCTTCTGTTGATCAATATGCGTTTGGCGCAAAAATCGCCGGAGATATTAAAGAAGACTTCTTGACGTATGATATTTATGGAGCGGTGCTAGAAAACAAAAGCACAAGTACTTCTGAGGTCGCAGCTCAAACACAAGCGCAAGCTTTTGGCGGAAAAGAAAACCCAGCACGAGGGTTTGGTATGATTAATTGGTTATTTGCTGCTCGCACAAAGGTAACTCCTTTAAAGGGTGAAGATAAGAAGTTGATTGTTGAGCCTTATGTTGTTTACAACGACGCACCAGAACAAGCGGTAGAATTTTCAGCAGATTCAAGCAGTAAGCTGACTACGCTAGGTATGGCGGTAGATCTTGAATGGGACAGAATGGAAGTTGGCCTTGAGGGCGCTTTTAACTTTGGAAAACAAAAAGTTAAAGGGTGGGATAGAAATAAAATTGAAAAAATCAATAGAGCAGGCGTTATGACTTTTGTTTATTCAGATGTTTATAGCGTTGACCCTAATCTTCTGGCTGGCGTAACAGCAGCAGACAAAGTTATCTATGATCCGTCTGGGGCAAACAAGACAGCGATTAATGATGTTGCTCGCAGTGAAAGTTCTAATGGTACCCAAGTTGGAACCGCTGGTATTTGGAACAGTTCATCTCGATTCCGTGCTCCTTATGAAAATAAGTATAATGGGTTTATGGCTGTAGCAGATATTTCTTTTTGGATGTATAAAAAAGATTTTAAAATTTCGGCAGCTGGTGGAATTGCAAGCGGAGACAGAAACCCGAACACAAACTTGGCTGACCCTAATGAGCCAAATATAGATGGTGACTATGCGGGGTTCTTGGGCCTTCAAGAGCTTTATCGAGGGACTAAGGTAAAGTCTGCTTATGTTATGGGTGGAAAATTAACGAGACCTTTGTCTGCTCCGAATTCAGGAAACCAGTTTGCGGCGACTACAAGCGGCTTTAGTAATATTATATACGGTGGTTTTAGTGGAAAGTATGAACCAAAGGGTAGAAAAAGAAAACTTTCTTTTCATCCCAATGTTCTTGGATATTGGCAGCATGCGGCAACCACTAAGTTTGATATTACAGCAGGGTTAAGCTCTACAGAATTAGCAGACAAATTTTTGGGTACAGAGTTTAACTTGCTTTCAACTATTGGGCTATCTGAAGACATTGAAGCTACATTCTCTGGAGCGGTGTTTTTTCCAGGACAACATTATAAAGATATTAAAGGGAAGCCGTTTAATGCAGCGCAAAGAAAAGCTCTTGATGCAGCAAATAAAACAGCTATTTCAAGCGTTCTTCCAGTTCTTGGTACCGATCCAGGATATAGCTTTGTAGTAGGATTAACTTATAGTTTTTAAGTTTTTTTAAAAAATAAAGAACAGATTAGGGAGGCCCAAAAGAGGCTTCCCTTTTTTTGTTAGAAGAATATGGTAAACTGAATGCTCTTTGGCATTGAAACAGAAATATACGAAGGATGAATATGAGTTCATGGCAGCGAACAGTAGAGTGTGGCTTGGTAACAGATAAACTTCTAGATAAAGAAGTTGTTTTAAATGGTTGGGTTGCTCGTCGTCGCGATCATGGCGGATTAATATTCATTGATCTTCGAGACAGAACAGGGATTATGCAGGTTGTTTTTAATCCTGATCTATCTAAAGAGGCTCATAAGATAGGGCATGACTTACGAAGTGAATATGTTGTTTCTGTAGCAGGAAAAGTTATTGAGCGTTCGAAAGAAACCATTAACGAAAAAATGCCAACAGGAAAATTAGAACTTAAAGTAGATAAAATTATTATTTTAAGTAAGTCAAAAACATTACCATTTCCTATTGATGGACCAGAGAAAATTGATGAAGAGCTTAGGTTGCGTTATCGTTACTTAGATTTGCGTCGTCCCGAAATGCAACAACGATTAGCGCTAAGAAGTACTGTTCTTTTTGCAATGCGCGAATTCTTTTTGGGTAAAGGTTTCTTTGAAATAGAAACTCCTTTGTTAACTAAGAATACTCCCGAAGGAGCACGAGAATTTTTAGTTCCAAGTCGACTACATCACGGATCTGTCTACTCATTGCCTCAATCACCGCAACTTTATAAGCAACTTCTTATGGCTGGCGGAATTGAGCGTTACTTTCAAATAGCCCGTTGTTTTAGAGACGAAGATTTGCGCGCAGATAGGCAGCCTGAATTTACTCAGCTTGATGTAGAGATGTCATTTGTAAAGCCTTTAGATGTGCAAAACACTATTGAGCAAATGTTTGCCTATATTTTTAAAAAACTTTTTGATCTTGAGATAAAGTTACCTCTTCCGACTATTACGCACGAATATGCTTTTGCAGTATATGGATCAGATAAACCGGATTTGCGTTTTGGGCTTCCTATTTATGACGCTGCATCTTTGTTTGAAAAAACAGAACTTAAGTTTTTAAGGACTGTTCTGGATAAAGGACAACGTATTGGAGCGCTGCATGTAACAGATAAAAAATTTACGCGTTCTGAGTTAGATGGATGGGTAAGTAAGGCTCAAGATCTAGGATCAAAAGGGCTTCTCTATGTTCGTTTTGCACAGGATGGAACGATAGAATCTCCGGTTGCTAAGTTCTTGCCGAGTGATTTTTTTGAACAAGCTCAAAAAGTATTTAAAGATTTAAAAAAAGAAGACACGCTCTTTTTTGTTGCCGGTCCATACAAGGATGCATGGGAAGTGTTGGGTCGATTACGCTTAGCGCTTGCAAAAGAGCTAGAACTCATCAAGCCAAACTTAATTAATTTATGTTGGATTGTTGATTTTCCTCTTTTTGACTGGGACGAGGAAGCTAAGCGCTTTAATGCGATTCATCACCCATTTACCCAACCACAAGAGGGATGGGAAAAGCTTAAGCCTGAGCAGATGACAGCAAAAGCATATGATCTTGTATGTAATGGAATGGAGCTCGGTGGAGGATCTATTCGTATTCATGATAAAGATATGCAAGAAAAAGTATTTAAACTTCTTGGCTTAGAAGAAGAAGAAATTAACGATAAGTTCGGATTCCTTTTAGAGGCTTTGGAATATGGGTTTCCACCTTTGGGAGGTATTGCATTGGGAATTGATCGTTTGATTATGATTCTTACTAATTCCTCTTCTATTCGAGAAGTAATTGCGTTTCCAAAAACGCAACGAGGGTATGATCCGCTTATGACGGCGCCTTCTGCAGTTGATCAAAAAGTATTACGGGAGTATGGTCTTTCGAAATTGCCAAGCAAGAAGAAGGACTAACAATTAAAAAGGAACAGAGTAGTGAAGATTGCCAGAGTATCCGGAAGAGAGATATTTGATTCTCGAGGAATTCCCGCGCTTATGTGTGAAATTGCGTTAGACGATGGGTCGATTGTTACGGCATCTGTACCGTCGGGGGCTTCTTGTGGACAGCATGAAGCAAAAGAATTAAGAGATGGAGGAGATCGTCTTTTTGGTAAAGGTCTGCTTAAAGCTATTCATAATTTAGATCATGTTGTTGCACCAGTATTGGTTGGAAAAGAACCAGATATAATGGTTGCAGATGCTCTTCTTATTAATTTAGACGGCACGCAAGACAAAAGTAAACTTGGGGCAAATGTGATGCTAGCTGCAAGTATTGCTGTCTGCAAAGCGCAAGCCGTAATGCATCAGCGAGAAGTTTTTGAACTTATAGCAGAGCTATACGGTTCTGAATCTGTTTCTTTACCATTCCCTTTAGTTAACGTTATTAATGGTGGCGCGCATGCAACTAATGGTTTTCCTATTCAAGAAATCATGCTGGTTCCTGTTGGAGCGCAAAACTTTAGAATTTCTTTAGAGTATGCGCTTACGGTTTTTCGTGAATTAAAAAGGATTTTAGTTAAAAACAATAAATCAACTGGAGTTGGCGATGAAGGCGGCTTTGCGCCTTTCTTTGAAAATGTTTATGAGCCCTTTGATTACTTAGTACAAGCTCTTGAAAATACAAAATTAAAAGATTTTTTTGTTCTGGCAATTGATGTTGCAGCAAATCAATTTTATGATAGCAAAAAGAAAACATACAGTTGGTATGGTGCGCAAATATCCTCTAAAGAACTGTTAGATTTTTATAAAAAACTTGCTGATTCTTATCCTCTCTATTCAATCGAAGATGGTATGGCAGAGGAAGATGTTGAGGGCTGGAAGGCTATGTATAAAGCTTTTGGATCAAGCTTGCAGATTGTAGGTGATGATATATTTGTGACACAAGCAAAACGAATACAAAAGGGTTTTGACCAAGAACTTGTAAACGGAGTTATTATAAAACCTAATCAAGTAGGAACGGTTTCTGAAGCGTTAGAGGCTGCTTCGTTGTGTCATGCAGCGGGAGCAAATGTAATTGTTTCTCATCGATCAGGGGAAACTAACGATGACTTTATCGCAGACTTTGCGGTAGGAACTTCTTCGGGGCAAATTAAAATTGGTGGACTTTGTCGTGGAGAGCGTATAGCAAAATATAATAGACTTTTGTATATCGAAGATATGCTGACAATGGCTTTATTAGACAAAGCTTAAGCCACTATTGGAGTATCTAAGGTCGCGAACAATCTCTTTAATTCTTCTTCTTCTGATAGTGCAACTTTGGGTTGTACTTGTTGCTTAGAAACCTGAGCGATATGTTTTGTTTTTGTCGGTTTTTTTATTTTACTATTATTCGCGGTAGCTTTTACTGGGTTTTCTTTTTTAATTGTGGATGGGGGAGCGATATGTCCAGTAGTTTTCATAACAGTTTTGTGGTCAACCTTGTGGTCTGGGTTAACAGTAATAGTTTTTACACCTGCTCGTTGTTTGTCTATAGAATAATCTTGATTTGAAGAGTACATACCTCTTTCTTTGAACGCATGTATTCTTTTGGTTGCAACATCACTTGCTGGAGACCCAAAGAACCAATGAGTTATAGGGTCTTTAAGGGTATCAAAGTTTTCTCCCTCAGCTAAAATTTTATTCATGTTAAGCATTTTATTTTTAGTATAAGGATCAAAATATTTGCCGGGAGTTGTGTGAATAATCCGCGGACATAAGAAGATTAAAAGATGTTCTTTTATCGTAACTTTTGTTTTCTTTTTAAACATCCATCCAAAAAGAGGAATGTGCTGTAACCCAGGCGTTCCAGTTGTTCCATTTACTACTTTTGTTTTGGTTAATCCACCAAGAACCAGAACTTCACCATCATTGATGTTTGCATTTGTTTGAAGCTTTCGGGTTAAAACTTCCGTACTTGTCCCATATTCTTGAACATTTATAACTATGCCTAAATTAACCTTTCCGCCATTACTAATTAATGGTTTAACATTAATTCCAAGAATTGCTTGTTGAGCGTTATTTTGTTGAACTGCTCCCCCAAGAGATGATGTTGTTTCTCCTGGTAAAAAACGAGAGTCACTTTGTTGAAAAGAGCTATCTTGATTGTTAAGAGCAACGATGAAGGGTTGAGAGAGTACTTTTATATCTTTAAAGTTGCTTAATAATTGAGTTACAAGCCACATGCCATTGGTACCTTGATCTTTAAAAGATAACAGAAGGCTACCTGCGGGAGAGCCTGATAATATATTATTAGAGGCCTGATTTGGTTGATGTGTTCCACTCGGAACAGTTGGGGCTGTATTTGCCATGTTGAGTAAGT
>JBLICC010000014.1:0-21172 GCA_047631715.1 Alteromonas naphthalenivorans | reverse complement strand
GTGGTATTGCGCACCAACAAGAAAAACTCATAGAAAAGGCAGATCCAACTAGCTGGGCACAAATAGCAAATAAATTTAAGAACATGAAAACTACTTTAGTACAAAGCACTACAGTTGCAAAACAACCATTTGCAACACAACCATCAAGTTCTTTTTCATCAAGCGCAATGAACTTTTTAAAGAATCCAAAACAATCTGCTCAAAGTGCAGCCGAAGATTTAATGCTGCAACTTATAATTAATAAGATGAGAGATTCTGCAGAACAAGTTATTTATTCAACTCAAGGCGTTTTAACCGAAGAAGCTCGAACACGATTAAGTAATCTTGTAAACAATTTCCTCACCAAAGAAAATATAAAAGCACTTCAAAAACAACTCGATGCAATACCTCAACACCTTTCTGTACCAGGAAGAATTATATCAGGAGGCAACGCAGCAACTGGAATAATCGCGAAATAAAGAATATGGGAGCCTTCGGGTTCCCTTTTAACTAAAAAATGGAGAATTGAGCATGAAGAAACTATTATTACTCACACTCGCGTTAATAAGTACATCAGGTATAAAAGCAGAAGCAGTTATAAGTAATACACGAATAGCAACTAATGCAAAAAACGATCTGACTAAAAGTACAAGTAACTACAAAACAGCTTTAGCAACCTATAAAGCAAAGAAAAATAAGACTACTAAGAATAATCTTATATCCACTTTTAAATATTTGCGCAGCGCTACTTCACAATATAATTCTATATATAAATCTAATATAAAATTACCAACCCCGCCTTTTCCAATATCTAAATATTAAAAAAATATGGGAGCCTTTGGGTTCCCTTTTTTTATTCAAAATCCCAACAGACCAGCACTTTTAAACCCCATGCAATATTTAATTTGACTCTTTGTAATTTTTTTCTATATTCTTAATATTATAAAGTTTTAATATGCACAATAATAAATGACCTAAAAATAGGCTCCTGTTTGAAAAATGCGATTTTATCAGGTAAAGTGGCATCTTAAACAGATAAACAAGCGGAATTGAGGATTATGAAAAAGTTATTAGTTGTAGAGTCACCTTCAAAAATCAAGACAATCAAAAAGTTCTTGGGACCAGATTACAAAATTATGTCCACCATGGGGCATGTTAAAGATCTTCCGGTCAGCGAGATGGGTGTTACACGCGATCCAATAGCTATTTCGTATGTTCCTGTAAAAGACAAAGCTAAAGTAATAGCTGAACTTTGCAAAGCTGCTCAAGGCGTTGACGAAGTATACCTTGCTCCCGATCCTGATCGTGAAGGAGAAATCATTGCCTGGCATGTAGCAGAAGAGATGAAAAAGGTCATGAAAAATCCTAATGCTATTTATCGTGTTACCTTTAACGAAATTACCAAAACCGCCATTCTTGCCGGTATTAAAAATCAACATTCTATAGATATGAACAAGGTAGCTGCCCAACAAGCGCGTCGTGTGCTTGATAGATGGGTGGGTTACGAAGTATCTCCATTATTATGGAAAAAAATTAAAAAAGGCTTATCTGCTGGCCGTGTGCAATCGGTTGCACTTAAATTTATCTGTGAACGAGAAGAAGCCATTCGTAGTTTTAAACCAGAAGAATACTGGTCAATAACTGGCGTCTTTAAACATGCTAAGGGGGAACTCGTTGCACCACTTACTCATATTGGCACCAAGAAAGCAGAAATAAAAGATAAAAAAACAGCCGATAAAGTTACTGCAGAAGTTAAAAAAGCAGATTTTAGCATTACAGAAATAAACGATAAAAAACGTTCAAAAAATCCTCTCCCTCCGTTTATGACCAGTACTATTCAACAGGCTGCTTATAACCGTCTTGGTTTTTCCGTTAAGAAAACCATGCAAATTGCACAAAATTTATACGAGGGTATTCCTCTTGGTGGCGACGGAACTCCTGTTGCGCTTATTACCTATATGCGTACCGATTCGTTGCGACTTTCTGATACTGCAATTAACGGGGCTCGAGACTTTATCTCTAAAAACTTTGGTGAAAAGTATTTACCGAGCAAACCTCAGATCTACGGAAAAAAATCAAAAACTGCAGCTCAAGATGCCCATGAAGCTATTCGTCCAGTTGATATGGTAGTATCTGCAACACATGTGCATAAACATGCAACTAAAGACCAATCTCGTTTATATGAACTAATTTGGCAGCGCACTCTTGCTTCTCAAATGAGTTCTGCTGAATATGCGCAACGCCAAGTAGTTCTTAAAGGTGGTAAATATACTTTTAAAGTAACTGGATCAACACTCTTGTTCGATGGTTTCTTAAAAGTGTATGGCATTGATGAAGAAGACGAAAAAGAAAAAAATACTAAGATTCCCGATGGCCTAAGTAAAAACGATGACGCTGACGTTAAAAATATTGATCCTAAGCAACACTTTACCCAACCGCCTCCTCGCTTTTCTGAGGCAAGTTTGGTTAAGGAAATGGAAAAAGAAGGCATTGGTCGACCGTCAACTTATTCTGCTATCATGAATACTATTCGTGCTCGTGATTATACAACTGTAGAAAAAAAGCGCTTTATTCCCACAGAACTTGGCATGACCGTTGTTACTGTTCTCAAAGGTGGATTTGCTCACATTATGGATACGCAGTTTACAGCAAACATGGAAGGCGATCTTGATAAAATTGGCGAAGGCGAATTAGAACGAGATGAGCTGTTAACTGGCTTCTGGAAAAATTTCGAACCAGAACTTACAGCTTTTAAAGGCAGCGACACAAAAAAAGAAGCTCAATTAACCGACATTGATTGTCCTGAATGTAAAAAACAAAAATTATTGATTCGATTTGGTAAAGCCGGCGAATTTGTAGGATGTTCTGATTATCCCGAATGTAAGTTTACCTCAAATTTTGAACGTGATATCGATACCAACGAAATTAAACTGGTAGCAAAACCAGAACCAAAAAAACTTGATGTTGATTGCCCTAAGTGCGGCAAACACATGCGAGAAATGGTTGGAAAATTTGGTCCATTTATTGCCTGCTCAGGTTACCCTACTTGTAAGCATATTCATCAAAATATTGCTGGATTTAAATGTCCAAAAGATCAAGGTGATGTTGCAGAACGTAAATGGCGTGGTGGTAGCTTTTGGGGTTGCAAAAATTATCCAAAATGTAAATTCGCTCTTTTTGGCGATATCGAAGAAACTCCCTGTCCAAAGTGTAAAGTTCCTGCATTAATCAAAAAAGTATCAAAGGCTGGCAAAACCACCCTTTTGTGTGGCGATAAAAAATGCGGATACACTAAGTAGTCACTTTTACTTCATGTTTTTTTGTTTTATACTAGATTCTCAATGGTATTTAAAAATAGAAAGAATATTATGAAAAAAGAACTTTTAATTTTCCTAGCTCTTGCCGGAGCATTATTACTTTATTCTCGTATGTCTCTAAAAAAAACAAACGGTAAAGTAGTTCATACATGCACTTCATCAAAGTGTAATCATAAGCATTAATTAAAAAAGAGTTGCTAATTTAGATAGCAACGTTATAATCCCTGATTATAAACATAGTATACCTATAAAAATCAGGGAATTGTATGTATAAGAAAATTATTCTCAAAATTACATTATTACTATCAAGCGCTTCTGTTTATGCTGCGCAAAAAGCTCATCGATTTGCTCGTGTAGCACGTACATTTTGTACTGTTCAAAGAGCTCGACTATCACCCTTAATACAAGCTATTCATCACGAAAACAATCTTGCCGTACAAGCATTATTAGAACAAGGCAATCAAGATCTTTTTGCTCTTCATCCAGACACCGGATACTCTCTTGCTCATGCGGCCATACGAAATAATAATAAAAGTTTACTTAAACTTTTATATAAACATGGGGCACGGCTACTTCCAGAAGAGCAAACAATATGCTATCCCTGGAAAAAAGAGTATCCACGTTTTTTTGAACCAATTAATCCAGACTTTGCTCCAGAATGCGTAATTTCATAATAATTTCGTATATCCACACGTGTAGTAAAATTACTCTCGTGTGGATATTTTTTGAAATATAATTGCGATGCCGTTAATTTTCATAATATCTTACTATTTTTTAAGAGTCCCTCGATCCTTCGATACAATTCCTAACGGAATCACTCAGGATGATTCGGTCCTGGACCACTCGGGATGAACTTAATAACTTTTATACTTCGATACAAATACTCGTAAACTCGTATTCACTCAGTATGACTCGACAAACACAACCCCGAATCACCCTGCCGTGTCCGGCGAAGCTTTATGCGAAGCCTGGGAGTGATTTTTTGAACATAGTGAAAAAAATTGTATCGAAGGATCGAGGGACTCATATAAAACTATACTTTTTTAAAGAATATCCGTACGGGTTGAGTGCTAAGAGCAGATTTAGCAACCAACTTTTTGCATGCAACTTTAGTACCATAACTTGGAGAATACCAACTTTTCTCAAGACAAAAATCAAGATCTTCTGTGTGCAACACCAAGAGTACTTTACCATCTTTACTCAAAGACCAGTCATCGCCCTTTTTAGTAGCTTCGATACCAGGAGCAAGAGTAAAGTTCCATACACTTGTAAATGCTTGTACGGGTACTTCATCCCACGAGTCAGTTAATAGAACATGATTCTTCTTTTGATCAAGCTCAAGGACACGTGTTGCAGGAATACTGTATAAATCATGCGTTACTTGCCATGGAGTATCAGATGATTTTTTTTCTGGTAATGCAAGATTAAACAATAGTTGCTCATCAAACAGAATCGGTTCTATATCTTCTATAAAAAATCCATTATGAGCAGAAGCTGATCTAAATTTATTTCGCCATACCTCTGATGGAGTGTACACATACGATCCTGGGTCAACCACAACAGCAATACCATCTACAGCAAGTGTTACACTGCCAATATCGTTATGAAAATGGCCAGACGGCTGCAAAGATTTATAAGCATGATGACGCAAAGTGATATGCCACTCTTTTGTTTTTCTAACAGCAAGACCAAAGTTTTTATAGAACTTTTCCGTTAAAGCACATTCTTCTTGCATTTCGTTTACCAAAGTACGCGGAATGCCATAATGTAAAATCTTACCCGAATCATCATCGCCAATTTTAACTAAATCAGTATCATTAACTGCACACCAATCTATAAATGAGAACATTTTTTTAAGTTTTTTCAAAAATCTTTTTGGTAATGGTAAGTTAGATTCTTGGCAAATCAGATAGAAATTATAAAAAATCTCAGTAACTAATTTATGATAATTAGTAGATCCTTCATAATCCGTTCCTTCTTCAAATACCTGCTTATCAAACTCTTTTAAAATTTCGTTGTAACACCACTTATGCTTTTTAGCTACACCCGGCATGTCATGGAATAACCAGGTAACATAAAAATAACCTATCAAGTCAGAAAGATAATGATTAGATGTTACAGAATAAATTTCCCAGTTGTTTTCTAAATAGTGCATATGATCATATAAAGAACACACAAAACGTTTCCAAAAAATATCACTAATATCTTCTGAATCTTTAAAGAAATGAAACGCCCAAACTAAATTAAGTGTACGAATGCCAACATCCATTGGACACATCCAATTTGGACCAAGCAAGAATGGGTTTTCATCTAAGAAGTCTGCAACATGTTGTTCAAATGCACGCGCATACATAGGATCTTTACCACGTTCAAACGCTGCACCCATTACAAACAAATGTTGTAGTCGAGAAAGCTCCCAAGGCACTTTAATATCTTTTACCAAACGATCGGTAAGCCCTGATTGAATAGCAATATCTTTGTAAAATTTATTTTTATCAAAAAGATAATCGGCATCTGGATGTTGATATTGCAATCTAAAATCACTATGCCATGGCAACGTAATTAAACACTGCTCTCTAGAACCTAAAATATCAAAACAATTATGAGAAAAAGCAGCTGCCTGACGCATTAACTCTTTTTCATCTTTGAGTTCTGTAGCATACAAATCTTTGCTTGCAATAAATGAACGCTTTTTAAGTTGATTAAAAAACGTAGGAAAATCACCCAGTTTATATTTTTGAGCAAATAATGGCCACGTAATAGCAGACCTTTTTTGATCTGCTTGATACCGCGCATACTGCTCAAAGAAAGAGATATGCATACGATGAGAAATTACTTCTGCAGCTTTAAGAGGACCCAATTCTGTGAGCCGTTTCATATAGTGCGGCAATCTTGAAATCTTCATACTTACTCTCTTTTTTTAAAACGTCTCTTACCTATTTTAATTTTGCTCCATTTGGTAGCTGCATAACCGGACTAATTAATGTTGGCTTTCCATCCTCTCCATCAGCAAGCGAAATCATACCTTGCGACAGTTCACCCATCATTTTTCTCGGTTTTAAATTTGCAACAACTATTACTTGCTTGCCAATTAATTCTTCTGGCGTATACCATTTTTTGATACCAGAAAATATTTGGCGAACACCCAGCTCTGGACCCAAATCAACTTGCGATTTCAAAAGTCTTTCTGACTTTTCTACAACTTCGCATTCTTTGATGGTTCCTACCCGTAGATCTACTTTTATAAAGTCTTCGATATCGATATACGACTCCTTCTCTATTGCTGGCTCTTGTTCTTCTTTGCGTGGCTCAGGTTTACTAAAAAGTGGGTCACCCATTGTTAAAGTAAAACTTTTATTCCACTCATCATTAACAAGCCCCAAAACTTTATCATCATTTACTTTAAACGTATAGCCAAGACGCTTAAAAAGTTCTTCCATTTTTTCTGGCATTACCGGCCACAACATTGTTGCAATCATATGCAAACTATGACACGTAGCACTCAACACCGTCATAAATCTTTCTGGTTCAGTCTTTGCAAGCTTCCATGGCTCCGATGCATGAAAATATGCATTCACCGCATTAATAAATTTCCATAAATGCGACAACGCCATATGGTAATAACCACGTTCCATTTCTTTTTTAAATGACTCAATCATATCTTGAGCATGTTCTTGCAACCCTTGCTCGTCGTCACCCCATGTACTTGGTGTAACTTCTGTTACTTTATTTTTTGTAGCAAGAGAAACCATACGCTGTAACAAGTTACCCAAATCATTTGCCAGATCAGACGTAATTTTTTGTTCTAAATCTGCAACGGTAAACTGTCCATCTTGTGCTATAGATAGCTGACGTGCCAAATAGTAACGTACAGAATCTGGACCATATATTTTATACAAATCTTGTGGATCAACACTGTTACCACGAGATTTTGACATCTTATGATCACCCATTTTGATCCAACCATGCACTAATAATTTTTTAGGTAATGGCAAATCAGACGCCATCAAAAACGCAGGCCAAAAAATTGCATGAAACCGTACAATATCTTTACCAAGCACTTGTAAATCTGCAGGCCACCACTTTTTAAACTCTTCTTGCTTACCGTCTTGGTTATACCCAATACCGGTTAAATAGTTATTCAACGCATCGGCCCATACATAGGTAACATGGTCTTTATCGTTAGGAAACGGTACACCCCAAGAAAGTGTTGTTCTAGAAATACTCAAATCTTGCAAGCCACCTTTTACAAAAGAGATAACTTCTGCAAATCGTTCTTTAGGAGTAATAAAGTTTGGATTTTCTTCGAAAAACTTTAATAATTTATCTTGATATGCAGAAAGCTTAAAGAAGTAACACGGCTCAGAAACCCATTGTGTTGCTCGCTCGCACGATACACATGCTGGATTTTTAGTACCTGCTTCAAAATCTTTTTCGGTTAGATAGGTTTCGCACGGTGTACAATACCAACCTTCATACGCACCTTTATAAATATCACCTTTTGCTTCTAGATCACCAAGCCATTTTTGCACAGCTTGTATATGATACTCATCAGTGGTTCTAATAAAATGTGAATAATCGATCTCATACTTTTTCCATAACTCTTTATAAGCAGGAATAAACTGACTCACAAATGCTTTGGGATCTTGATTAACTTTTTCTGCTGCTTGAGCAACTTTTTGCCCAAACTCATCGGTTCCGGTTAAAAAGAAAACATCTTTTCCTTGGATCTTATTCCAACGAGCAGCAATGTCTGCCAATACGGTTGAATACAAGGTTCCAAGATGCGGAGTTGCAGTTGCGTAGTAAATGGGAGTTGTCACATAAAATTTATTATTCACAAGTAGGCCTTTCTATTTCACCTCGAATCACCCTGAGTGGCCACCGCAGGTGGTTGTATCGAAGGGTCCTCACCGAATAAGTTTAAAACGATATCTGGAGCTTATAATACCGCAAAACACAAAAATGCTCAAAGTCCTACAAAAACTTAAGGCTAAACATACTCAATATAAGCTCAGAGAAATATTATTATTGATTTTAAAATATGCAATTTGCTAATCTAAAAAGAGTATCAATATTTGTAAGGTTAAATAAACAGGGATAAAAAGGGAAATGAGAATAAAGAAGTTATTATTACTAGGATTATTGGGATTGAGCATCACGCATATAGATGCAGTACTTGCAAAAAACTCACCAACACAAAAATCATGCGAATACAAAAATAAAAAGAATCGTGATTATACAAACTGTATAATTAATAAAAAGTTCCTTCCAGTAATGAAAGAGATGCACGCATATAAAGATGTTTGCAAAATCATCAATCTCAATAATGCCAATTATTCAGGAGCACAGATATTACCTAATGCTTTCTCTTGTCAGGGATATCAACTATCTTTAAAATCAAAAGGTACGCATTATAGTATATTAAATTCTCAATGTGTATCTCTTAAAAAAGCAAATTTTCACAAAGCAATGCTTTCTAAAAATTCTTTTTTAGTTAATGGAGGAACGATTAATGCTCAAGGTGCAAAATTCAAAGAAACAACAATAGAAGCATCCACATTCAATGCCGGCGGAGTATTTCAAAATGCATCTACAACTCTTGCTAAAAGAAGTATTAATCTTAAGAAAGCAGTTTTCACTAATGCAAAAATCCAATCTGGAGCATTCTTTCCTAATGGAGGCACCATTGACCTTACAGGCGCAATCGATCTTGGAAAAAATCTTAATGCTAAAAGTAACATTTTCAATATGACTCAAGGTGGATCTATTATTACACCAGAAGGAAACTTAATTAGAAAATAATTAAGAGCCTTTGACGCCGAGCCAAATTTCGTTAATCTGTTCGTCTGTTAATTTATTTTCAAACATCTCGGCTTGTTCTACCACATCAGGATGAATAAGCTGAGTTGATGTTTTTAAGAGATCAATATCAAACATAAAACCCGCATCTTTACGAGTAGACAAGAATATACCGTAATTAAAGTTATGCTCTTGTACATCTAATCTAAATAAAAAATTCCAGAATTTATACACCAAATCTGCCTTTTGAGATGGCTTGGGAATTACATAATTTTCAAGATTTAAGAACGTTCCCTCTTTGGGAATTAAGTAAATAATATTAGGATTGTCTCGCAACGTCTTCCAGAAGGAAGTTGGTGCGGTTACCAATGAACAATTGCCCGACTCTAATAAAAAATCACCCCTAAAATCTGTATACGCCTCTACTTTCTTTTTTTGTTCTTGCAAAAGCTTTTTAACTTCTTGTACTTCTTGCGCATTGATTGTACGTAACTTTCCATACAAATATTTTACCGCAAGCCCTGACAGCTCTCGACTATCATTAAACAACCCAATATGATCTGGTGTTTTTTCTGGATCAAAAATAGAAGCCCAACTTGCCTCTGGAAGCTCACCCTCTTTAAAATGCTCTGTGTTAACCCCAAGACCTTCAAGATACCATTCAGCAGGAATAGAGTATTTGTTATGAGGATCAAAATAATGCCCCATAAATTTAGGATTAAGTGCATTCCAAAAATCTAATTTAGATCGATCTATTGTGTGTAGTAAATCATGCTTAACTAAAAACTGCACAACATAATCAGAAGGTACAACCATGTCGTATCCTCTGGCCTTTGTTGCCAGTAACTTTACGAGCAGCTCTTCGTTACCTTCGTAATAACTGACGTTAACATGAATGCCTGTTTCTTCTTTAAACTTTTGAAACATCTTTGGGTCGATTACCCCAGACCACATAAAAACATTAATCGACTGTGCTGGCTTAAAATATTTTACAACTCTACCCGTATATAAATAGGCAGAAATAATACCCATCCAAAAGATCACCATAAGTGTTCTTATTATAAGAGTACGACTAATTATCATTCTTGCTCCCTTACTCGTACAGAACAGAACAAGAAGACTAATAAACTACTAACCACAATCATTAATGTTGCAAGAGCATTAACCTCAGGAGACACTCCTGTTCTAATCATGGCAAAAATATACAGAGACAACGTTTGCGAACCTGATCCGGCACAAAAGAATGCAATCAAAAAATCATCTAACGACAAAATAAATACCAATAATCCTGCTGCAATTAATGACGGTGTTAATATAGGAATAATAATTTTAAAAAATGTTTGAGTTGATGTTGCACCCAAATCTAATGATGCTTCGACAAGCCGTTCGTCAATGCTCGAAAAACTTTCGTGCAAAATAGGAATAGCATACCCTAATCCAAGCAACGTATGACCCACAATTAAAGTGCCAAGCGTTAACGGTACATTAAAAAATATAAAGAAACTTAATAATCCAACTGCCAAAATAATTTCTGGTACAACAAGATTAGGATAAAAAAACGCCAGCAGAAAATTATCTTTTCTGCTGGCGTTCCACATCACAAAAAAAAGGCTAATAACCAAACTTAAAAAAACAGTACTTAAACCCACAAACAAAGAGTTGTAAGCAGCTTTCCATAAATCAGCCGCTGCAAAAAGCTCATGATACCAATGCAAAGAAAAACTTTCCCAATGGTACGGAAACGCGATGGAATTAAAAGAAAATACAATAAGTACAATAATAGGAATATACAAAAACAAATAGGTTAAACTTACCCACAAAGGCAAAGCTAAACGCTCAAATGCATTCTTAAACATCTGTGCCCTTTCTTATGTGAGCAAACAATTTAACCATTCCAAATAAGATAAATAAGAATAAAAATAGCACCATCACACTTAAGCAGGTAAATGCAGAACCAAGAGAAACGTTTCTGATGGTTAAAAAATAATGAGTAATCACTGACCCTACATACATATTTTTATCACCACCCAAAAGGGCAGGAATCACAAACTCTCCAAAAGCAGGTACAAATACTAAGATTGCACCGGTTTTAATACCAGGCCAAGTAAGAGGTAATACAATGTTTCTAAATGTCTGCCAATAGGTAGCACCCAAATCTGCCGAAGCTTCGAGCAACTTAACATTAAATTTTTCTAGCGTTGAATAGAGTGGCAATAACATAAACGGCAAGTAACAATAGACCATGCCAATGTATACAGCAAACGTAGTATTCATCAAATATATGGGGGAACTAATTAAACCACACTTTAATAATAAACTATTAATAAGACCGTCGTTTTCTAATAAAAAATACCAGGCATACACAAGTAATAAAAAATTAGTCCAGAAAGGCAATACCAGGAGCGCAAAAAGAAATTCTTTCCAACGTTTTACTTTAATGGCCAAATAGTAGGCAACCGGATAAGCAATTAAAAGCGTGATAATAACTGTAGAAAGTGCAAGCGAAAATGATCGTAAAAAAATCAACGCATATATTGGCTTACATAATTGAATGTAATGTATGAGTGTAAAACGAGAAGCGCTAATAGAAGGAACAAAAGCAACAAAACTAGTAGCAACAAGAAACGAAAGAGGAATGTAAAAGAAAATGACTTGCCATATTAAAGCAACCACTCCCCAAAAAAATGATGTGTTAGAAGAAAAAAACTTCTTTTTCATTTTTCTAATACCATCGCATTCTCTTTTTGCCAATATAAATGCACTTCATCATCATAATCTATTTTGTCTTTTGCAAAATGCTCTTCGTTTTGTTCAAAGACTTGAACTTTTTGATCGTTCTTTAAACGAACATTATATTGTGTTGCTGGGCCATGATAGACAATGGATTCAACCTTACCAATAACATGATTAGAAAAACCTTCTACAGGTTTTTTACTTATCCAAATTTTTTCTGGTCGAACACCTAAAAGTACTGGTCTATCTTCTACCATCCATTCACACTTTGCAGAAATAAAGACAGAAAATCTACCCAGATCAGAAACATCAACAGTTGGAACATCTCCATGAATACGCAAGGTACCTCTAAATAAATTAGTTTTACCTACAAACTGCGCTACAAAAGAAGAAACAGGAAATTCATAAATCTCTTGCGGAGTCCCAATTTGCTCGATTTCTCCATCATGATTCATAATCGCCATTTTATCGGCAACCGTAAGCGCTTCTGTTTGATCGTGCGTAATATATACAAAAGTTGTTTTAATAGTTTCTTGTAGATCTATTAACTCAATAAGCATGTGCTCACGCAACTTAACATCAAGCGCTGCCAATGGTTCATCAAGTAATAAAACTTCTGGTTCATTAATAATAGCACGTGCTAATGCTACCCGTTGCTGCTGACCACCAGAAAGTTGATGTATCGGTTTATACATCTGATGCTCAAGGCGAACAGTTTTTAAAATTTTTTGAACTCGATTTTTAACAATACTTTGTTCTAAATTTTTAAGTCGCAAACCATACGCCACATTTTCAAATACATTCATATGAGGAAAAAGTGCATAATTTTGAAATACCGTATTAATCTTACGTTTATTACTAGGAATATCGGTAATATTAGTATCACCCAAACTAATAGTTCCCGAATCAGGCTTTTCAAATCCAGCAATAAGTCTTAAAATTGTTGTTTTGCCACAACCACTTGGGCCCAGCAAGGCAAAGAACTTTCCTTCAGGAACCGTAAGATTAATATTTTCTAAAACCGGTTCACCTTCAAAAGATTTATTTACCTTTTTAAGATAAATATTTTTCATTTTTGTTTTCTACCCATACGAGCAAAATAAGCAGGCACCACAACATCAGATAATGTACATGGAATTACAACTGCAACAATAAGTAATATAAACAAAATACCCATATAATTGTACCAATCATGCATACCATGAGAAATGGTATATAACATGGAAGCCAAAGCACTTACAAAAATATGTGCAAAATGAGACCAGATAGAAAAGAAACTTTGTTGTCCTGATTTATTCTGGCTCAATAACCAACCATTAAATACACCAACGAGCAAGAATGGTAAAACATTACTTAACTCAGAAAGAAAGCAAATATGTAGCTCCATTGGTATACCCATCATTTCACCAACTAAATAAGGCAAAATAACATCGGATAAAATACAAAATACTATGGCTGAAACTGCTCCAACTATAAGACCTTTAAGTACTTCATTAGAATATCTAAAAAATGTAAGAACTGCACCGGTGGCTGCAAATACAATATGTAAAAAATGGCAACTATGAAACAATACCATAGCTCCTTTATCAACTACTCCAGGAATAGGATCAACCGATGAATAGCCTAAAATTCCTGCTGCGATCATACTTAACGCAACCGATAATACGGCATAAGGAAAATGACAAATCATCTCATGATTGACCATATCCATAAAATTTTTATCTGTGGCTGTTTTCATAAAGCCCCTCTAGTTAAAGGTTTTCTTTCTTTAATAAACCTGAATATAGCTCCTTTTGACCCCGAAAGCAAAGATTTTGTACCATTAAAAAGCATGTCCAAAGGTCAAAAACCAGGCATATGAACTTTCTTCGGGAGTTTGCTTATTCCATTTCCACCCAATATCAAATCGAAGTGGACCAATAGGGGTTGCGTATCTTAACCCAAACCCTGTTGCTGCTAACGGTTTTTTAGGCTCAAAGAGTACATGAACGTCTTCTTCCAGTGCACCGAAATCCTGGAAAACAACTCCCTGAATCACTCGCCTATGTAATGGAATACGCAATTCAAGATTAATATTAACCATCGACTTTCCTCCTTGGGGTACCCATTGAGTAAGACCTACCTCATCCACAAAACTACCGAGAGGTGGGCATTTATCTGTTTGATAGCCTCGCAAGGAGTGTGCCCCCCCCAAATAAAAACGTTCTGGTGGCATGATGGCAGTAAAGCTTTTTCTAAAAATATGACCAAAGCGTACCCGCCCCGCAAAAGTACATACACCCATTGGGACAAAAACTCCTTCTTCTGCAAAAAATTTAATTAAATACGAACTTTCTTCAAACGGCATCATCCCCTTAAGCGAAAGGGAAGCAAAGATGCCTTGGGTAGGATTAAGTTTATCGTTAAGAAAATCAAGATAGAGTGTTGGCTGAATAACAAAATAAGAAATACGCTTGTCAATCAAGTCTGCCTCAAAGCGCATAGCTTTTGCTAATTGAGCAGATACATTTTTTGTTTTTGCCCACTCCAAGCCAACCGTACACCCCGCATCAAAATGCTTATTATGAGAACTTAAACCAATAGAAAAACCATCTTGATCGGTTTCGTACAATGTTTTTTGAGAACCCACAGATACAGGCTGCGTATATTTTTTTGTATAACCCTTAATGGTTGCCATACAAGGAACAAAAAAAGAAACCGGTATTTTATATATTCCAGAAGCAAGGCGATCGAACCGTGTAAATGAAAGATCTAATAAAAATAAATCTGCTTTTTTAAATGGATTTCTCCATAAACAAATTGCTCCAGCACGATACGATGACTCTTTTTTAAATGCAAAACTTTTACTCACTTGCTGATATCCCAAGCGTACTTTTACTTCAAAAGGATCATCCTCTTGTACCGTGATTACAATATCACGTGCGCTGCCCTTATGTTGCGTGTAGACAGGACGCACATGTACTCGCTCAAAAATATCTAATGATCGAAATCGTGTCACCGTATTCTGTAACTTCTCTTTACTCCAAACTTGACCTGGTTGGTAATCTAATTGTTTTTTTAATAAAGAAAGAGGAACCTTGGTATAACCACAAATAGTTGTGTTACCAAAAGTTACTTGCTGACCATAATTAAGAGTCCAGACAACATGCCACCCATCTTTTTTTTGTTCTAATGCGTATTCAATAACAGCATGCAAATACCCGCGAGATCGTACTATTTTAGTTAAGTATGCTTTTTGCTCTGCAAGAATAACTGGTGAAAATGGTATTTTTTTATATTTATTATAATTGATATAAGCAAAACTATGATGCTTCATAACATCTGGATAATCACGAACATGTACAGATTTAATAAAACGCTGAACTCCTTCATCGAGAACAACTTCGAGCGTATAAGATTGATCCTTTATACACGTATTTTTTCTTTGCAAAATACGAGCATCCCAAAACCCTTGCTCTTGATACCACTCTATCAAACCATTCAAAACTTTTTTTTCTTTATCTACATCATACTGTTTTGTTTTTAGTGTAGATAAAAATTTTTTCTCAAGCCATTCTTTTTGATACGTCTCTACTCCTTTAAGCATCACCTTTTTAATACAGGCCCGCAACCCCTCGTGAATAACAAAATAATCTTTTTGTCCTTCGGTTGTTGTGGTTACAGCAGCATTCCAAAAACCCTTCTTATGATACTCAGACAATACTTCTTGCGCCAAAATCTCTGCCGGCAACATTCCTGCATCTTTACCAAAATGGGCCACGATACGCATTAAATCTTTTGCAGAAAAATAGTGGTTACCAAAAAACTCAAATGATCGACTTCTTTCTAAATCAATAGAAAAATCAAGCACTACCTCAAACGATTGCCTGTTGATAGATTCGTGTAATTCAACATGACTCGATGTAAGTCCTCGTTGCTCTAAAAATAATTTAATAGCTTTTACTTTTTGATTTACCAACTCATTAGTGTAAGATTTGTTTTTTAATGCATCTATAAATTGATGCTTAATAAGAACCATCAACTGCTCTGATTGCAAAGGAGTTAGTAACTCAGAAGGCAATACTTTTATAAATACCTCAGAAACTTTAAATAACTGATTTTTGTCAATCGTTAAAATAACATCGAGTACTTTTTTATCATTATAATACTTAAAATAAGAATGTACTTGAGCAACTAAATATCCTTCTGTTTTTAAAGCACGTTCAAGAGCTACAACAGATTCTTTGTGCCGTTCATAAGAAAAAACATCTCCATTGGCTATCTCATATAATGGATAATAACTTTGCTTACCAAACGAAACCCCCTGAATACGCAATGCCCGGAGTGTCCAGTCAATGTCTTGTAGAGCATGCGCACTCCACATTACACAACTAAAAATAAACAGTTTTATACTTGTACGCATTATTGTTCCATATATTAACAATCAAACTTGTGCGGAAGTGTATCACGAAAGCAACCATCTAACCATTATTTACAGTTAAAATTATCGATGCTATAGTAACATCCAACTTTTTTTACTCTCAAACTATCAAGGGAACCAGTATGAAAAAAATACTACTCGCAACTCTTATTTTTGCCTGTTCGCAACAAACATTACAAGCAGAAGACACTAACAGTCTTAATCTTGTTGCGGAAAATTACGATACTTCGTTTATCGACTTACCTCTTGGATCTCAAGCAGGAGCAGCATCTATCGGCCTTATTGCTGGCGCATATACTTTTATTCTTACACGCGCAATTGAAAATATTTTTTATCCAAACTATGAACCAATAAATTTGTTAAATATCAAAGACTGGACTAAAGCACAGTGTGTTACTACTCCTGTGGTAACAGGATTTGTTGCAACTTGGCTAGCTGGTGAATTTAAACCAGAAGTATCAGCTCAAAGAGCAAACGAAAATGGCCTTCTTGATCTCGTACTTACAAGCGAAACAAACGAAGAAGTTTTAAATAATCTTGATGCAAAATATGTTGTAGAACGTTTTCCACGAGCAGCTTCTTTTGTGCAACTTACTACTTTACGCAACGCTCTTACACATCTTTTAGACATTACCACACGATTTAATACCAAACGACCAAAGCGTAATTTTGATAGTATTAGAGCTGCACTAGTAAGCAACCTTAAAAAAGTTGATACCGCTATGCTCGTTGTTAAACAAGATGCTCGCTGGTTACAAGAATGCAATGCGCAAACTATGAACAATATACATACAACTCAAGACAACCAGTTTAAAGTTGATCTTGCAGGCGCAGCAATTAATATTGCTCATGCCTATTCTAATAGAAGGTAGATTTTAAAAACTTAAATGAGTCCCTCGATACAATTTCTACGAAATCACTCGTGATGAACAAATTAATTTCATCATTGCAATAATAGAGTATAAAGCTCATCTCGAGTGGGCGCCGAAAGCGGTTGTATCGAGAGACACCTTAGAGGACTTGTATCGAGGGCTCGTTAAACTATTATAAACAATCTAATTGGTTCATTAATCGCTTAATACCAAAATATCCACTCAATAGTGTAAATACGATAATCGCACCTAAACAATACCAAAAATTAATATACCCTTCAGAACCTAATACTGCTCCCCGAACTCCTTCATACGCATAAACAAGAGGATTTAAAAGAGAAACATAAGCAGCAACTGGAGAAGCCGCTTTAAGCATTGACCAAGTAAATTGATATCCTCCACCTAACCACAATGGAAATACAATTCGCATCCAAATATTAGATACTGTTCCCATATCTTTTGCTAGACTCAAGAGCCATAATCCTACAAATCCATACATAAAATTACCTACTATAAAAATTGCAAAAAATTTTCCCCATGCAACAGATAAAAGAGTCAATTCATTCCAAAATAGTATCTTTGCAACAGGAAATATACATACAGCAACGATTATTGAACGCAAGCTAGCCGCACAAGCAAGGGCTACAAAAATAAGCCATTGCGGTAATGGCAAAGTAAGAAAATAATTAAGAGTTCGAAAACCTTTAATATCGGCCATCAATTTATTAACTTGCCCTCGCATTTCAAACATACCCCAACTCATAATATTAGCGCACATAACAAGTAATCCAAAAGTTTTTGGCATACCCTCAAGAGTAAGTATATGTTGCGCCACAAAGGCTGTTAAAAAAATCCAAAGAGATCCATTAATAACTTTTGTAATCAAATTTGGTAAAAAATTCTTTAAATCTCTTTGAATCAAATAATAAAATACTCTTGCACCTGCAATAATTGTATATGTCATCCTATACACAATCCAAGCGTGCCATCATCTTTTTGGTACCAATATAGCCAACAATTATAGAAGCTATAATCAGTGCTCCTGCGCAATGCCAAACATTAATAAACTCTCCTTGTCCAAGAATCGAAGCTCTAATGCCTTCAAATGCATAGACCAATGGATTGAGCAAAGTAAGTTTGGCAAACCATGGAGCCATCTTGTTCATAGTTCCCCAACTAAATTGGTAGCCACCAACCCACCAAAGAGGGAATACCACACGCATCCAAACATTTGTAATAGCATCCATATTCTTGGTGATACTTGCTAGCCACAAAGAAAAGAATCCGTAAAATATATTTCCTAAGACAAAAATAACTGAAAACTTACCAAACGATATTGTTGCGAAACTAAATTGTTGCCATAATACCAGCTTTGAAATAGGTAAAATAAACAATGCAATAGCCATTGCTTGAAGCGCATTAGAAATTGCAAGACGAGTAAACACCAACCATTGCGGCAATGGTAATGTAAGATCATAGTCAATAGAACGTGGCCCTGTTAAATCGCTCACCAATATTGCGACGTTTCCCATCACTTCAAAAAATCCCCACGTCATACAGTTGGCACACGCCATAAACACCGCATAGTCTTCAGACATTCCCATTTGAGGAAACACGTATTGAAAAATAACAACCGTTAATACCACCCAAATGGTACCATTAATAAATCGATCAAAAAATGTTGGCCAAAAGACATGCATGTCTCTTCGAACCAAATTAAAACAGGTAGAAATACTTGATAACATACTTAACCCTTTCTTAGTTTTTATTGCTTTCTTCTTCTTGAGATTTTTCGCTCTCTTTAATCAACTTTACAAACACATCTTCAAGATTTGCCTTGCCATGCGCTGCTTTAAGATTTTCAGGGGTATCAATCAACTGAATAACACCACGATCTAACAAACATACTCTGTCAGAAAGCTTTTCAGCCTCATCAAGATAGTGAGTTGTTAAAAGAACCGTAGTACCATCTTTCTTTAAGTCTTTGATAACTTCCCAAATATCTCGACGAACATGTGGATCAAGACCCACAGTTGGTTCATCAAGAATTACCAACTTTGGCTCATGCATTAATGAACGTGCAATCATAAACCGTTGCTTATAACCACCAGATAAAATATCTCCTAGCGATTTTGCATATTTTTCCATACCAAATCGTTTCATAAGATACGTAATACGTTCTTCTATTTTTTCGCTATCCATACCATAATACCGTCCGGAATAACGCAAGTTTTCTTCGAGTGTTAAACCCATATCAATATTAGGCGACTGCGGGCACAAACCAATAGTTCGTCGATATTCAACAACATTATCAAAAATAGATATGCCATCTTTTAGAATATCACCCGATGTTGCCGGATGAAGTGTGGCAATAATAGAAGATAATGTAGTTTTACCAGCACCGTTTACACCGAGCAAGCTAAAAACTTCTCCTTCAAAGATTTTAAGATCAACGCCCTTGAGTGCCTCAACAGACAGGTTTTTACTTTGATAACGTTTAGTGACACCTTTGATGTCTAACAATATTTTGCTCATAGATCAGCCTCCCTATAAAACACGTACGTACAAATAGACGTGACAATACGCGTAGTAATTAAATTAAAACATTCTAAAATTTTGTAAGTTTGAGCTGTGTAAGCCCGAAAAAGAGAAAGTCCTGAAAAGTACCAAGATTGATAAAAAAACAAATAGAACTGAAGTTCTAAATCGACTTAACCTTGGACAGCCTTTCGCTGTACGATTCAGGTTATTTTAGCAGAGATTACAATTACCATGTTCGGATCCTTTCTAATAAAGTAGCTTAGATAGTAAATTTACTCGATCTCATATAAAAACGCAACACCCCCACTTATAATTTTTGCCCTATTCAATAACTCGGAATACCCCCCGGTAGTCACGATCTTTTAAAAATGGTTCAATTTCTAGTCCATCACACTGAGCTTTGGAAACTTCTTTAAGGACAACATCAAGGAACATATCCATTTTATGTTTGTTTCCACAAGCAATTACTTTTAGATTGGAACCGGGCATTATACGCACCGTACCCTCTAAAATTAATTTTTTTGCTTCTTCCTGGATAAGCGAACGAATGGTCTTTTTTTTCTCACTTGGAACTTCGAACATAATGCGTAAGCACTGGTTCATGCAAAACTCCCCTTTTTTAAGGTATAAAACTGCATATTTAGGCACCAACATTAACAGTTTTTTAACCCCCTTGTCAAAAAGATTTATAGAAAGATTATAAGCTAAAATAACATGATTCAAATGGGCACAGTTTTATAAAATACAAAGCGCCACGCTCTCTTACTTACACGCTTACATAGTACAATAAGAAACAGTTTGCATATTTTTTATAAGGATCCCTCGATGCAAGATTTTATCCTGAGTTATTTCGTAGAAATTGTATCGAAGGACGGGATGAACTTTATAACTTACTTTTATAAAAGAGCAGATAATTGGTTCATCCCGAGTGGCGTGAATGCAATAAACGTTGTATCGAGGGACCCTTAAAAACTATTTAGTTATGCCGATGTAATAAACCCGGTGTTACCGTATGCACTTTTGAGTTGAGTTAATGAATTAATATCATTTAAATAACGAGCAAGAGCAAAGTCATAACTAGTACCACTATAATTATAACCAGCTACAACTATCTTGCCATCTGCTTGTATTTGCATTGCATAAATCACATCGTCATCATTATCAAAATCAGTACGGGTCCAGTTGGTACTTAATGAATTATCATCAAAAGTATTATCAGGAATTCCATCTGCATTGTATCGAGCAAGAGCAAAGTCATAATTAGTACCGTTACGGCTATGACCAGCCACTATTATTTTGCCATCTGCTTGTATCTGCATTGCAAAAATGATATCAGCTCCATTACCAAAATCAGTACGGGTCCAGTTGGTACTTAATGAATTATCACCAAAAGTATTGTCAGGAATTCCATCTGCATTGTACCGAGCAAGAGCAAAGTCATCATCAGTACTGTTATAACTAACACCAGCAACAACTATCTTGCCATCCGCTTGTATCTGCATTGCATA
>JBLICC010000013.1:0-21186 GCA_047631715.1 Alteromonas naphthalenivorans | reverse complement strand
ACGTGCCCAATCAAAAAGTGTTGCTCCGTCCATGTCTTCTTCGCGTAGATGTCCACCGATACCAAGGGAGTATTTGTTTGCAAGTCGCTGCTCGGATGATCCGGCTTTGCGTTGCATTAAAAAGTAGGTGTCTTGGTGTTGGAAGATTAAATAGGGAATAATCTGCTTATAGTCAAAGTTTTCTTCAGCCAAGTTACGTGGCATGAATTCTTGTTTAGTTTGGATAAGTTTAAGGTATGCATCAAAATCCACAGACTTGATTCCAGTCCATGCTGGTTTTTGAAAAAGCTCTGAACGTTTTACTACTAAGATACGTTCTGTTTTAACTGGTGGAGCGACATTTACAGCTTGTATTTGAGGCATAAAAAACTTTCTAGATTAGAGGTATAATAATTATACTTAGAATACTATTTTTATAGTAAATGTTAATTTGTGATTTTGACCTCTCTATTCATTCAAAGTAAACTAAGGCCCTAATGATGGGCCTTTTTGTTTGATAGAGGAAAACATGCAGTATAACGTAGCAGAAGTAGAAAAGAAGTGGCAAAAGCACTGGGAAGATAATCCAGATGCTCAAGTTCAAAGAACAGATAAAGACAAAAAATATTACTGTCTTGATATGTTTCCGTATCCTTCTGGTTCTGGCCTGCATGTTGGGCATTGGCGTGGATATGTTTTTTCTGATGTCTATGCGCGTATAAAGTGGCTAGAAGGTTACAATGTATTGCATCCAATGGGATGGGATGCGTTTGGGCTTCCTGCAGAAAACGATGCTATCAAAAAGGGTATTCATCCCAAAATTTCTACAGACAAAAATATTGCTACATTCAAAAAACAGCTCAAAGCTATTGGTGCTCTTTATGATTGGGATAAAGAGGTTAATACAACCGATCCTAATTATTATAAATGGACACAATGGATTTTTGTACAAATGTATAAAGCTGGTCTTGCGTATGAGTCTAATATGCCTATCAACTGGTGCCCGTCATGCAAAACCGGTTTGGCTAATGAAGAAGTTGTAAATAATGGTTGCGAGCGTTGTGGTACAGCAGTAGAAAAGAAACAAATCCCTCAGTGGGTATTAAAAATTACCGATTATGCTGAACCATTACTTAAAGATTTAGATGCACTTGATTGGCCAGAAAAAGTAAAATCTATGCAGCGTAACTGGATTGGCAAAAGCGAAGGCCTTTTGTTTACTGCTCCGGTTAAAGATATGGATTTAGAAATTCAAACATTTTCTACTCATTTTGAAGCGTTTAATGCGGATACTTTTGTAGCAATTGCGCCCGATCATCCATTATTACTGACATTGCTTGAAGGTGTAGAAAATAAAAAAGAAGTTTTAGCTACCTGTAAAAAGATGCTAGAAAAACGAATAGCATTAGGTAGAGAAGAGGACAAAGAAGTAGCTGGTGTGTTTACGGGGCGTTATATAGTTGACCCTGTAGGTAATGGAGATTTACCGATTTGGGTAGCAAGCTTTGCTTTAGCAGATTATGGAACAGGTATTGTAAAATGTTCTGCGCATGATGAACGTGATTTTGCATTTGCTAAAAAATACGATATCCCGCTTAAGCCAGTTTTGTTCCCTGCAGATGACCAAGAGCTTTCAGAAAAAATACGCAATCTTGAGGTATGTTATACCGATATGCAGCATGGTGTTTTAACTGTACCAAAAGCATTTGAAGGTAAAGTGGCTGGTAAATGCCGAAAAGATATTATTAAGTATGTTCAAGAGCAAGGTATTGCGGTTCCTAAAACATCATATCGTTTACGGGACTGGATTTTTTCTCGTCAACGTTATTGGGGTGAGCCGATTCCATTAATCAGATGTACTCAATGTGGTATTGTTCCGGTTCCAGAAGATCAGTTGCCGGTAGCGCTTCCTGATGTAGAAAAGTATCAACCAACAGGAACGGGCGAATCGCCATTGGCTAGTATAGATAAATGGGTAAACACAGAATGCCCTGAATGTTCTGGTCCTGCAAAACGAGAAACTAATACTATGCCGCAATGGGCTGGGTCTTGTTGGTATTTTTTACGTTATCCAAATCCAAAACTTGCCGATAAACCGTTTGATCAACAAGATATGAATTATTGGATGCCGGTTGATTTATATGTGGGCGGTATCGAACATGCAATTTTACATTTATTATATGCACGTTTTTATATAAAGTTTTTGCACGAAAAAGGCTTTGTACCATTTAATGAGCCTTTTAAGCAGCTGTTTAATCAGGGTATGGTTTGTAAGCTTTCAGAAAAGAGTGGTGCTGTAGAAAAAATGTCTAAATCAAAGGGCAATGTAGTTAATCCAGATGAAATTGTACAAAAGTATGGTTCAGATGTATTGCGTATGTATATGCTCTTTATGGGTCCACCAGAACTTGATTGTGAATGGCAAGATAATGGTCTAGAAGGCATTAAACGTTTTACTCAAAAAGTTATGACTTACTTTGATAATGCTATTATTGCAGATGATCAAGAAGATATAAAAGCAAAAAAACGTGTGCATAAATTCTTAAAAGATTATCAAGAACGTTTAGATCTTTTTAAACCTAATACTGCAATTTCTGCAGCAATGGAGCTTTTTAATGATCTTATTCACAATAAGCTTCAACTTAGTTCATCATCTAGCGAACAAGTGATTGTTGCACTTTCGGCGCTTACGCCACACATGAGTTGTGAGTTGTTAGAGCAGTTGTTTAATAAGCAATTACGTGATTGTTCTTGGCCGCAATTTGATCCTGAGCTTGCAAAACAAACAGAAGTTACAATTGGTGTGCAGGTAAATGGTAAAGTTCGTGGGCAATTAACTATCGATCGATCTGCGATGCAAGAGCAAGTTGAGCCTCAAGCAAAAGAACTGATTGCCAAATGGCTAGAAGGCAAAAGTATTGTCAAAGTTATTTGGGTTCCCGGTCGCTTAATTTCTTTTGTAGTTAGATAAGATATATTACTTTAAATTTGGATCTTTTTTGCATACAAGTTTGTGGTGCGCCATAACGGCAGGCCAATGAATCTGTCTAATGCATCCATATTCGCATTGTAATCGATCGTTTGATCTTTGTTCTGGATGAACATTTTTAAGATGTAAAAGCAAAGATGAGGATGCAGGGTATATATTCTTGCAATCAAGGCAAGGCCATGGTTTTCCATGTTTTTTTTGTCTATGAAAATTTAATGCACTGCTACTTTTGTAGCAAGCGTTGCAAAGTTTACACATATGATTTCGAGATTTACTCATTTTAGCTTTTAGAAGTTTTATATCTTTCCCTCTGGAAGTAGCTTTAGCGATGCAATTTTTTTTAATAGTAAGTTTAGCGTTGAGCAACTCCATATCTTTACCTCTCATTTTTGGTTGAGGCTTTAACTTTGGATTTGGTGTTGAGATAGTGAGGTCTATTAATGGAGTTAGTGTTTCGGGTGATGTTAAAACTTCTTGCATAAAATCTGTATTTTGCATGAGAGCATGTATATCTCTATCATGTATATTTGTGGCAGTAGCTGGAAATAAAATAATAAATATTAATGTGAGTATATTTTTTTTAATCATAAAGTTTCTTTCTGTGTGAGTGTTGCTAGTACGGCTACGTGTGCAAGGTTTCCTATTTTTATTTTTTCTTTTTTATGGTTATTATCCTTTCTGTCTCGCTCTCTGCTCGTTGGGTCAATTGCTAAACATTGGTCTGGATGAAGAGAAAAATAACTAACGCGCCGACAGCATTTTAAGCATTTTATGGGGTTGGGCATTTTTTTTGATTTATGTACTTCAGTGCAGTGTGCTGCAAGATTTTTATAGATCGATGTTTTGTAGTTACAGATTCTAAGTTCTTCTTGACAGTAATATAAACCAGCATTTTGCTTAAGATGGATTCTTTTTTTAGTTGCCTTAGCTATTTTAAAGGTATTGTTATTGATTGTAGGTGAAGTTGCAGGATTTTCTAGGAATTGAGATTGTGAAGGTGGAAATGTATCCCATCCAAGAAAATGTATATTACGATCAGGATGAGGTCGGCGTAAAGCTTTAGGTATTATTTCTTGTCCATCAAGTTCTACGCATTGGCTATGTGTTCTATCATGGTTTAAAATTTTCTTTACTAATCTAGAGGGGCTCCAGGGGCAAATATCTGCTAATGCTATGAGTGAAAGATCTTTTGGTTGTGCTGCTTTCTTAGAAAATTCTTCTTGTGCTTTCCAGTCAGCTAAGGCTAATACGCAAATCTGTTCATTTTTTTCTGTAAGTTCAGTATCTATTTTATTAAAAAACGTAAATACATCTGGATCGGTATAATTTGAAGCTTTATTAGAAGTAGTAAGCAGGAGGGTGATTAGTAGTATGAAATATTGTTTTTTCATGATTTCTTTGCATTAAAGTTATTGATTTTTTTTAGGGATTTCGAGAAAATGTTTTGTGTTATGAGTAGATAAGGTATTTCTATGTGGAGTTGCCCAAGAGCATTTTAAGCATATATATATTTTTTTAGAAATATTACTCAGTTGGCTTTCTTCTTTAAAATTAACTGAGTGATTTGTTTCTAAATGTGTAAATAAGTTTTTTCCTGTTTTGCAATGTTTTTTACAGTCAGAAAAAGGACATACCATTTTTTCTATGCCTTGTGCCCTAATTTTTTTCATAATGGTTGCTAGTTGAGGAATATTTGATAATACCGTTTGGGTTTGTATTTGATGAGTATGAGGAGAGGTGGCTTCTGTTTGAATTGGAGAGGGAGTAATAGTTGTTTTTTTTTGTTCTTGTTCAAAATCTAATCTTCTTTTTTGTTGCATATGTTTTTCTAATAATTCAAGATCTGTGTTGTTTTGATAGAGAGTATTAGGATTACAAAAATAGTGTTGTGAGTAATCTATTGGAATGTGATTAGACCAATAATCGGGTATTTGATCTATATTGGAGCTTTGTATTTTAAAGACCAGCATAAGTAGTAAAAATAAAAACGTATTTTTCATATAGTTTTCCCTATAGAAGTCATAGGATAAAAACCGTAGTATACAGGGTTATTATTTTAAAAAAAAAGAAAAATCTAAAAAATATTTTTATTATTAACGGTTATTTTTTATATTGCAACAAAGCCGCCTCAATTGTTGGTAGTTCTAAATCGGTTTCAAAGAGAGGCTTAACAATAGGAGTAATATGTTCTTTCTCTAGGCGTCCTCTAAACTGATCTATTTGACGAGAGTAATAATTATGCATTAAATCAAATGAAACTCTATCAGAAGTCCATTTTTTAAGTGTTGATGCAAAGTTTTTAATAGCATCAGGATTTTCTTGATTGAGTTTTATAACAAGAGGCATGAGCATTGCTGAGCGAGATGTATCTTTTCCCATCGATTCTTTAATAAGATCTCGAACTCTTTTTTTATCATCTTCATTAAAGTTTTCTTTAAGGGCTACATAAAATGGTTGTGATATTCTTTGAGCTTTTTCAAAAGTAAGATTTTTCCATTGTTTGTGTTTAGAAGAAGAATCATCGGGAGTAAACATTTGCCAAAAATCTTCATCAACTGCCGTAAAAGCATTTTTTACATAATCAAGAAGATAAGAATGATCAGGATTATGAGCAAGTTTAAGCATTGTAAGTTGATGCTGTCGTATTATTTTGTGAGAAAACACTTTGGGCTTTTCTAATACATTATTTAAACCAAGAAACTCTCTTTGTGAAGCTGGATTAAGATTAATGTTTTCGAATTCATCAGGATCAGGTATAGAGTCTGGTGTAATGACCATTTCAAATTCATTATCTGAATCTGATGCTTGAATGAATAAACTTGATAAGCCTAACAATATAAGAACGAATAACTTTTTCATCATAACCTCCTATTAATTATATACTCTTTAAATCGTATCATAAGGCAGAGATAGATTATAAGGGTTTTAAGGTATATTGTGCTTAAGGAGGTAATATTGAGCTTAAAGGTTTCTTGAAAAAAGTTTAATTGTTTTTGAGAATAGTCATCATTGTTGGTTAATGCTGAAAATGGTAAACTAGCTAAAATTAAGAATAATACTTGTGTGAGGGATAACGATGGCTCTCTTTAAACTAAAATCTCCTTTTAAGCCTAAGGGTAGTCAGCCAAAGGCGATTAAAGAATTGCTCAAAGATCGTCCAGGCAAATCTACGTTAATGGGTGTTACTGGTTCTGGTAAAACGTTTACGATGGCCAATATTATTGCTCAGCAAGATAAGCCTGTACTTGTTTTGTCTCCTAATAAAACATTAGCGGCTCAGCTTTACGAAGAGTTTTCGCTTTTTTTCCCAGAAAATAAAGTATGTTATTTTGTAAGTTATTATGATTACTATCAACCAGAATCATATTTGCCTGCACAAGATATTTATATTGCCAAAGAAACCAAGATTAATACTGAGATCGAACGGTTACGGGTGGAGACAACTGCCTCTTTGGTTAATCGAAAAGACACTATTGTTATAGCTTCGGTTTCTACTATTTATGCATTAGGCAATCCTACCGATTATCGAGAGTTAGCTCTTGCGCTAAAAGTAGGCGATACATTTAAGCGAAAAGATCTATTGCGGCAATTAATTTTTATTCAATATAAACGTGATGATTTCGAAAAAGGCTCCGGTACTTTTCAGGTTCGTGGCAATACGGTTGAAGTAAATTTACCATATATAAAAGATAAATTACGTATTGAGTTATTTGGGGACACAATCGAAGGTTTACAATGGGTAACCCGAGATAATAATCGTGTGTTAGCGAAGTTAGAAGATATATTAATTCTTCCTGCTAAGCATTTTGTAACAACTGAGGCAAAAAAGCGTTCGGCTATTACGAGTATCAAGAAAGAACTTAAAGAGTATTTGCCAACGGTAAAAAATGAATTGTATCGTCAGCGACTGGCTCAACGCACTGCGCGTGATTTAGAAATGATAGATCAAGTAGGGTATTGTAGTGGGATCGAAAATTATTCCTCTCATTTTGATGGACGTAAAAGCGGTGAACAACCGTTTTGTTTGTTTGATTTCTTTCCCAAAGATTTTTTATGTATTATTGATGAATCTCATATTGCATTGCCGCAAATGCGTGGCATGTATGCTGGAGACAGATCGCGCAAAAGATCATTGATTGATTTTGGATTTAGATTGCCATCAGCTCTCGACAACAGGCCTTTGCAGTTTGAAGAAACAGAAAAATTTCTTAAAGATGCAGTTTTTGTGTCTGCTACGCCGGGTCCCTATGAGTTAGAGCATTCAAGTGCAATTGTTGAGCAAGTTATTCGGCCAACTGGTTTGGTAGATCCAATTATAGAAGTAGTGGGTAGAATAGGTCAGATGGATCATTTAGTTGATCAGATTAAACAAAAAATAGATAAGAACCAAAGAACATTGGTTACTGTGCTTACTAAAAAATTGGCAGAAGATTTGGCACGTTACTTAGAAGAAAAAAAATTAAAAGTTTGTTATTTGCATAGTGATATAAAAACACCGCAACGTACTGAGTTATTACAGAAATTGCGTATGGGTGTGTTCGATTGTTTGGTTGGGGTTAACTTATTGCGAGAAGGTTTAGATCTTCCAGAAGTTGCTCTTGTTGCTATTATGGATGCAGATATAGAAAGTTTTTTACGAGACAAACGTTCATTGATTCAAACTATTGGGCGAGCTGCTCGTAATGTTGATGCAAAAGTTATTATGTATGCAGATAAAATGACAGGCTCTATGAAAAACGCGATTGATGAAACTGATCGTCGACGTATTATGCAACAGGAATATAATAAGAAGCATGGTATAACACCAGAGAGTGTGCAGCGCGAGGTGACCAAAAGTATTTCTAAACTACAAGAAGATATCAAAAAAGCATCGAATGCATACAAAAAAGGTAAGCGTAAGGCATCGAAAGAAGATCTACAAAAGCAATTAGCTCAATTTGAGTATCAGATGCATAAAGCGGCAGAAGAGATGGATTTTGAAAAAGCTATTGAATTACGAGAGCAATGGATGGAGTTACAAAAGGATTAAGGAGCAAGTATGAAAAAAACAATATTGGTAGTAGGCACTCTCACACTGTGTGCGCTTACTTTTTTTATTAAAAGCGAAAGAAACGTTATGATGCCACGAGACAGACAAGGACATGTATACATTAAAACTTTAGAAGATGTATATACCGTATATCCCAATTCTATAACAGCAATACAAGAGCGTGCAAAGTTTACACAGGATCAGTCTAAAAAAATTATAGATGCAATTATTGCAGTGCCGCATAATAAGCAAAATAAAAAAAATATGCTAGAAGCACTTGATAATGCCTATGCTTATTTTGGTCCCGATCTTGGAATTTTTGAATTGATAATGTCTGTACATCCAGACAAAGCAATGCGAGATGAAGCAGCAAAGCAGGATTTAGCGATAAAAGGTTTTTTACTTGAGCATTTAAGTAATAACATTTCTTTGTATGAAGCGTTTAAAGGCTATGATCACGGTAATGCAACACAAGAAGAATTTTCACCAGAAGAGCACTTGGCTCTTGATGAATTGATAGGTGATTTTAAACGTTCTGGTCTTGAGCTGCCAGAAGATAAACGTGTAAAAATTGTAGAACTTAATAAAAAATTACAAAAAATTTCGCAACAGTTTTCTCAAAATATTAATAACGACGCTAGTTCTATTACCGCAACTAAACAGCAGTTGACAGGTGTTTCGGATGATTTTGTTGGAGCGCTTAAAAAGAATGATGCGGGTGAGTATATTTTGGTTACTGACTATCCAACTGCAAATATGATTTTGTCTTATTGCAAGGTAGAAGATACGCGTAAACGATTTAGCAAAGCATTTAAAAATAAAGCATATCCATCAAATAGTACTGTGCTTAAAGATCTTATGGATACGCGGCATGAGCTTGCAAAAGCACTTGATTTTAAAAGTTATGCACATTTAGATTTAGATTCTCAAATGGTTAAAACACCAGAGCGTGCACGTAAATTTCAACTTGATATGAAAGATAAACTTCTTAAAAAGTCTGACCAAGAATTTAAAGAGTTTACTAAAGATCTTCCAGAAGGTGTTTCTTTAACTAAAGCTGGCAAACTAGAAAGTTGGAATGGTGGATATGTTAGTACGTACTTTAAGAAAAAATATTATGATGTTGATGAACAAAAAATAGCTGAATACTTTCCTATGGAGCAAACGGTTCGCGGGCTTCTTGATATTTATGAAAAGTTTTTTGATCTTAACATCGAGACAATTGATTCGCCACAATCATGGCATCCAGATGTGCGATTAGCAAAGATTAGTGACAAGAATGGCCCTGTTCGTGGCTATGTATTTTTGGATATGTTTCCTCGACCAAATAAATATGGTCATGCGGCAATGTTCCCTGGTGTAACTACTGTAGAACGAGATGGTGCTATTTATCCAACGGTAACAACAGTTGTTTGTAACTTTACTAAACCAACAGCAGATAAACCTTCATTACTTAAGTTTGATGAGGTTAATACATTCTTTCATGAATTTGGGCATGCGATTCATGGTGTTTTGGGTACAACAAAGTTAGCAGCACAATCGGGAACATCGGTTAAAACAGATTTTGTAGAGTTGCCTTCTCAGTTGCTAGAAAACTGGATGGAAAATAAAGAAATTCTACAAGGGCTTACGCATCACTATAAAACAAGTATTCCAATGCCGGATGAGTTAATAGATAAGAAACTTGCTCAAATAAAGTTTGGCCAAGGAATGCGTAATGCTCAGCAGATGGGTTTTGGTTTAATATCATTAGATTGTTTTGGGCAAGATGAAGATAAAGATCCAGAAGCTATTTTTAAAAAGCATTCACAGGAATTTTCTCCACATGGTGTGTATGATACAGACACGCATTCTATATGTAGCTTTGGGCATTTATCTGGTTATGGTGCAAAATATTATGGCTATATGTGGTCACGAGTATTTGCCGACGACGTATTTGCTCAAGTAGAAAAAGAGGGCTTGTTAAATCCCAAAGCGGGCAAACGGTATGTAGAAGAAATTCTTGGCCGTGGTGGCAGCAAAGACCCTGATGCTATGTTGCGTGACTATCTTGGTAGAGAACCAAATTCTGATGCATTTTTTAAAAAAATAGGTCTATAAGATTTAATTAAGAAGGGGGGAGAGAGTTGCAACGACGCACGGGCATTGTATTAATGTATAAAGGCAGAAATATTTCTGTTTTAGAAGAGCACCAAGGCCGTGTGGATGCAATTTTCTACACCTCTCTTTTTGCGCAATCGCGGGTTCAAAAGGGATCAGTGATCACGTACTATATTATTAGAGACAAATATCAAAACATGCTTTTGCAAGATGTTGTTATTGAGCATACTCCGCTTGAGTGGGGGCGCCATGATATTTATTTTTTGCATTATCTTTTAGAAATTTGTTTTTACTTTGTTCCTCAAGGTGGCGGGTGCAAAGAAACATTTAATTTTTTCCTTCAATTATTTGATAATTATGCACATTTTAGTATCGATCTTCATAAAAAAAGAGTTATAGGTAAGCTTTTCTCTCATCTTGGGGTCTATCCTAATGATAGTCAGGTAGAGCATTGTGTTGAGCTGTTTCTTAAAACTCCTATTGACAACCTTGTCCGTGCAGACTTACAGTTAGCCAATGAGGATCTGTTGGATAAATGGATTTTCTGGTGTATGCAAACGCATCCTCAAAGACAGTGGTTTAGAGCAATACCCACATTATTGAAAAGTGATGAATCATGAATGTAAAAAAAGTCATATCTCTTTCTTTATTATTATTAATTGGAACTTCTCTTAGAGCGGATTTACTCAGTTCTTTTGGATTAAAAAAAGAAGGTTCTCTCGATCTTATTACGGGAGAAGATAAAACTGAAAGAGAGTTAAAGCAATTAAGAAAAGAAGTTGATTCTGTTGAGATTGAGTCTAAAACATTTGAAGATGATATACAGCAAAAGATAGATAGCATTCGGAAAAAGATAAAACATGTTGATGAGCAATTAAGTGTTGCTACGGATGATACCTATTTTAATAAACAGCTTTTTACTCTTAAAAGTACAGCTCAAATACTAGCTAGTATTCGATCTAGTAAAAAAGCATGGATAGGTAATTTAAAGTCTCGCATTACTCTTTTAACTAATTTAGAAGAAGATAAAAATGTAGAGCATGACGAGAAAAAAGCTCTCTATACTTTTGAAGAGTTACAAACTTTAAATAGAAAAATTGCCAATCAAGAAGACAAAATCTCTCATATCGATGGAGAGAGAAGCGAGGTTAATCTTGATTTAGATAATGCCAAGCGTCAACTTGAGACAACCGAAAAAGCTTATAAAGAAAAACTTAAAGAGCAAGGTGAGTTTGGAAACGAGGTATTGCCTTCTGATCAGTATGCACGAGAAAAAAGTTCCTTACTCGATTTTGAAGTTAAAATGGCTCAATATCAAAAAGAGCTTGCCGATATACAGGTTAAAGAAAAAAGTGCAAAACTAGCACTAGTGGAAGAAAAAGAAAGCGTAGAGCAAAAGAATTTGAATGCTTCTCGGGCACAAAAAGATTTTATTGTTCGTATGTCGTTACGGGTAGATAAAAAAGATATTGCGGTTATTACGGATAAAATTAAAGTACAAAAACGAGAGTATCTTAATAAGACCGATAAATACTTGCACGAAATAGAAAAACTTTCTACAGCAGAAGAAAAACTTAAAAAAGAGCTACTTGAGTTAGAAGTAAAATATCCCGATAAAGAATATGGAATTACCAATTTAAACGAATGGATTACTGTTCCTTCTAGCGCCTCCAGCTTTCTTGCTCTTGCCGAACGAGGGCTTAAGAATGATGAAGTTCGTCTTATAGAAGTTAAAATTGATTTTAATAAATCACAAAATGTATTAGAAAAAGTTTTATTTCAGGAGCACGAAAACGCATTACGCATTGTTGAGTCTTGGTACAAAATTAAGCATCAGCATTTTAAATCAAGTGATCAATTGAGCACAGAGATTTCGGGTTATCAAGCATCTGTTGCAGAAATGTTACGGGAGCGCTCTATTTATGAAGATAAGCGTGTGTCTGCAACTAATCGATTAAGCTTACAAAATAAAGCTTTAACTAATGTTAAAAATCACCAAGCAACTTTAAAACAAAAACGAAATCAGCTCTTTAAAGGCGAAGAATCAAAGTTTAATAAGAGCGATCTCTATCTTTCTCGTGCTCAAACCATTGTTTCAAAACAGGTAGAGTATACAGGAAGACTAATTGAAGCCTATTCAAAAATATTGGTTTCTGTGGGTGGAGAGATTAAAGAAGTTAAAAGTATGGTCGCTGAGTTACAGCGAGTGAGTTTGTGGCATCGTTCTGGTGGAGCAATTTCAAAAGAAGGACTCGGTAATATTATTCCTGATGTGAGTAGCTTTTTTGTAGATGTGCGCACATTAGGAGCTTCGTATCTTTCTGGTTTTAAATTATACATTATGAGTCGTAAGCTTTTAATGTTATTACAAAACCCTCTATCGCTCATTATTCTTTTGTGGAAGCTCTTTCTTATTTTCTTATTTTTCTTTTTATTACAACGTTATTTACCTACTCTAAGTCGTTTCTTTATTGATGTTGGGAGCGAGTATCGGGGCGCATTTGTTTTTAGTCGTATTCTTGCTTTATGTATTGAATTTATTTCAAAACATCTTATAACGCTTTATATTTGGTTCTTTTTATTTTTCTCTATTGGGGTGAGTGCTGTTACAGAGATTTATCCTGCAGTTGTTTTCTTTCTTGTTTCTATTCCTTATTTACTTTATATTTCCAATCGATTTATTCATTTTATTATTCAATTTAATAAAGATCATGAGTCAGAACTGTTTCCAGAGCATTTTGTTGCACGTTTAAGTATTGTTGGTTCAATATTTTTATACACTTCGATTAGCATATTGTTTTTCCGAGAAGCCTTTATTTTAGCAACGTATACTAAGTCAGAATTGCCAAGCGTGCTATTAGCGCTCTATTCTATTATTGTTAGAATTCTTTTATTATCACTTATTAGAAAAGAAGATCTACTAAGCGTTATTCCTTCTCGATCAGATATAGGAGGATTTTTTTGGCGCTTGGTTGACCAGTATTACCATACGCTTTTAATTGTTATTATTACGGTCATGATTTTGAGTGATCCTCACATTGGCGGTTATGACAACTTGGTTGCCTACTTCTTCTGGGGATTGTTTGGAACGCTTTTGGTTGGCCGATTACTTATGCTTTCGTACGGTTTTTGCCGTAGAATATCATCATACATTTTCTTTTCTTCTGATGGAGAAACGCTTAACCAACGGTTCGAAAGTTCTAAAACACTGTATGGTTTAACCGTCGTTTTCTTATTTATTTTCTTTTCTCTGTTTGGCATATGGTGTATAGCATGGTTCTGGGGGAATTCTATTCCTCTTAATTCTGTAGGCAGTTTCTTTTCGGAGAAACGATACGCTATAGGTGTTCTTGATGGTAAATATCACAGTGTAAGTGTATTCGATCTTATTAGAACCTTCTTATTTATACCATTTGCATTTATGGTAGGGCATTTGGTTGATCGATTTATTTTGGATCGTATCTTTAGCGTTCTTCTTGTTGATCCGGGTGTGCACAATGCTGTTTCAACTATTTTATATTATCTTGTTGTTATTTTGGTTATTACCATTGGCTTGGTTCATGAGGGCTTTGGCTTCTTGGTTATGTATTATATGTTACCACTACTTGTTGGTATGGGTTTTGCATTGCGAGAAGTGTTTAACGATTTTATTGCGTACTTTGTACTCTTAGTTCAGCGTCCGCTCAAAATTGGTGATTATATTAAAATTAGTGATGAAGTGAGTGGTGTAGTTAGAAAAATTACTCCCCGTGCTGTTATTTTGCGCCGAAAAAGAAGCTTTCATTTGGTCGTTCCTAATAGCAAACTGATGCAAGAAGTTATTATGAACTGGGATTATACCAGTGGATTTATAACGTTCCCCGATATTATTGTAGGCATTCGTTATGCTGCAGATCCAGTTAAAACTAAAGAAGTATTAATGCAAGCTGTTATGAATGTAAATAATGTTCTTAAAACACCACCACCAATTATTCGTTTAGAAGAATTTGGACCATCAGGTTATATTTTTATGGTTCGTGGTTATGTGAGTTCAGAAATGACTTTGCAGCAATGGATTATTGCCAGTGATGTACGGCTTTCTATTGTTAAGTATCTTCACGATAATCATATAGAAATTGCATTCCCTGTACGTGTTATTCGTATGATGGGTGAATCTAAAAATCATCAATATCTCGATCCTTCAGGTAGACCAGTGCCAGGTGAAAAAGCATCAACAGAAGATGATGAACAAAATTTACCCGGAGAAGAGTTTCCCGAAGTATAGTTAAGGTGCCTCGAAAGACACCTTATAAAACTTTATAGTTGTAGCCATTTTTCAAACATGCGTGTTACGGATCGCTCTTGTGTAGGAAGTTCGGATGGGTCTTTTGAGATCCATCTAAGTTCTTTAGATTCTCTGTTTTGTACCAATTTTTCGTCACTCGTTACTTTAAGTAGAAATCTAATATCGTAATGATCGTGCTCTGGTTCATGAAGGCGAGCTGGAATAGTATGAATATCGATATCAAAAATTTTAAGAGACAGTGGTTCTATACCATTAATGCCCGATTCTTCTTGGCACTCTTTAGTGGTCACAGCAAGAACATCTGAATCGCCATCGCAATGCCCACCGAGTTGAAACCATCTATCAAGTTTTGTGTGATGAAGTAAAAGAGCTTTGGTTTCTTCTTTGTTGAGTAGCCATCCAGAACCTGTAATGTGTCCGATTTCTAGAGTGCGTTCAAAGCAGTCTTCGTGTTGGTTAACAAACTCTAGAGTGCGCTTTTTGTATTCTTGTTCTTTGCTATCGGTAGGGTGATAGTTTTCTAAAAGCGTTAATAATTGTTGTCTTTTCATAAAATTCTTTCGAGTAATTAAGTTATATTGAGTAGTAGAATATCATATAAAGACAAAAAAATATTTGGATTTGTTTAAGCTTAAGTTGTTTTAATATAGCCTTCTAGGCGTATTGTTGTTGCTTTAATCTCTTCGAAAGTGCTAACCTGATAGGATATTGGAGATTTTAATATTTTTAAGGAGGTTAGAATGATGAATAAGTTGTTTTTAAGTGTATTGTTTGTATTTGGATGTTTAAATCTTAATGCGGCAGAGCAACCAGAACAAGATTATGTTGAGCAAGCAGAAGATATGGTTGGTCATGCGGTAGGGGAAGTTGAACAGTTGGTAGATGGCAATGCTCATGGATCAGAAGAAGAGCATGCAAATTGTCCAATTTGTTTGGCAGGTATGATACCACCGCAAGCAATAGCTACAACACCATGTGAACATTCTTTTCATCATGAATGTTTAAGACCATGGATACAACAGAAAAATTCTTGTCCGTTATGTAGAGCTAATTTTAATCATGCAGGTGTTACTACAGAAGGTTATATGCGCCAACAAGGTGAAAATATGTTGCAATATGTAGCGCGAGTAGGCCGAAACATTCAGCAACGAGTAAGACAGAGATTAAGAGAAAGAAGAAGAAGAAGAGATACTGAACCAGCAGAACCTTCATATTTAGGTGCTGATATGATGCCAGTGCCATTTGAACTTGATAGACAGAATCGATTTCTTCGTGACGGTAGAGATGATTTATAGAGTTAAATGTTTTTAAGGAGTTTAGAATGAAGAGAAAAATAGTAGTAAGTATATTATTGAGTGCGATAGCGTTTATACATGCGACAGAACAACCGCAACAAGATTATATAGAAAAAATTGAAGCAGTGGTTGATAATGTGATATCAGAAGGTGTAGATGAAGTTGAACAGTTGTTTGATGATAAAGATTCATCGCAATCTACAGAGCCATTGAGTTATGAAGAAAGCGTGCTGCAACAAATTAAAGAGAATCCAGCAATTTTAGCTGTTCTTGCACAAAGACAAAAAGCTGCTGCAAATAAATAAAATAAAAATAATTTATATAAGTAAAAAGGCCTCAGTTACGAGGCCTTTTTTTTTTGAATTCTAAAGTTGTTGTAATTGACAATGTACAGAAAAACCTGAGTTATTTACTTGTATAACTGTTTTCTGTTGTACCCGTGGATGAAGAGCGCGATCAAGTTCAAATACTGTTGTTGGTAATTTTTTACCACGATCAGCACCAAATGAGATGGTTTGATCTTCATCTTCGAGCATGTTGAGTACGGTTGTATAGTAAGGCAATAATGTTTCTGTCCACATTTTTTCTTTTTGTTTTTTATCTAAGCTAGCTTTTACAGAAGTTTCGAACGCATTTAAATAAGCATTTTTACATAAATAATGACAGGTGTTTTCTGCAATAGAATAAAATTGTTTGACGCTAGAGGGCGTCTTCTTGGTATTACCTTTATGTTTAAGTAGATAATACAGACCGGTTGCAAGACCGTTCTTGTCGGATGAGGTCAGTTGTGCAATGCCGTAGTGCTTGTTCCATCGTTTTGTAGGGTTGGTTTCTTTTGCTTGAACAGTACAGATTATGAGGCTGATCAGCAGAAGAATAGACTTGTTCATGACATTCTCCTTATAGGAAAAAAGGTTAAAGTTCATAACAAAAACTAGCATGCCTTTTTTATAAAAGATAGAGAGTTATTATGCCTGTAGGAGAAAATATTGATGGGTCGGTATTTAGTCTTGTAAAAAACTTTTTAAAGGCCAAGGATGGGAAAAGTCTAAATGATAATCATCCAAAAACTTGTGATGAACCAAAAAATAAAGATGAGTAATGGGCATAGGTTGCTCTCTGAGCGTTTTGAGTAAACCCTCTATAAACATATACTTATCGTAGGTAGAAGATTCGGGCTCAAAGGGGTAGCGATCGAATGATATATAAGCAATAGTGCCAGACGAAGAAAGTGTTACGCTTTGCAGAGTCACTTTTTTTGAATGAACTGCTTCTTCATCAAGAAGAGAAAGCCAGCGATTGGTGCTATATAAAATGTTTTTTGCATTATCTTGCGACCATAATATTTCTGTATCTTCGTGATGCCATGAGTCTTCATGCCAAAAATGAAGACGAAGTGATTTCTTTTCTATAGCTAGCGTTTTATTACCAAGAGCTGATTTTCCTGTGTTGATATGAATAATAAGCCATTGATTGTGCACCATAAAAAAAATGATGCCAGAACAAAAAGTAGTTGCTAAAAGTAATGTTTTAAAATAGTTATGAGAAAATACCACGATAACCTTTCTCTTTTTTTGCATGTGCAATAAGAGTGCTTATGCTATTTTGTAGTGGCTGCACATAACGGATCCAGTCTTCTGGATGATTAAGGCTTACTTCTATACCAATGCTTGGGGACTTAATGCCATACAATGGTTTAAAAGGAATACCTAGTGGTTGAGAAAGAGTAAAGATGTTTTTGTATGATTGGAGAGCATCAAAAAGTAGATACGTCCATTGCTTGCTTGTTGTTATTGATTGCTTATGAATTTCGTTTGATTTTAAAAAAACTAATTCTGTGTTTGGTATAGACCAAAAATCTGTGGTTGGGTCTATACAAAAAAAGAAGAGATGAAAAAGTGACTTTTGTGTTGTTTGTTTAAAAAAATGAATACTGATATATAAATCCACATCAAGACGATTTGCGAATGATGCATTTTGCCTTGGTTGAATCGTTTCTCCTGGAAACCGTGTAAGTACTACACGAATGTCTGAATGAGATTCTTTGATACTATCTTGAATAGATTCTGCGAATCGTAGAGAAGGCCCTCTTTCAAGGTGGTCACCTATTTTTCTCCCTGCATGTTGCGCATCACCAGCAGGATCGAGCATGATAGTAAATGTTTTTTGTTTTGAGTTCAGCGTTAAAATAGACAAAGATAATAAGAAAAAACACTTTATCGACATACCAAGTCCGTAGTTAGAAATTCGTTCAAAAACGTAGTTCGCATGGTACCTTTATTGTTTTTTATTGCCATTGCCAAAGCTCTGGGTTGCCCAATAATAATACAAAATTTCTTAGCACGAGTTAACGCCGTATACACTAAATTTCGTTGTAGCAGGGTAAAGTGTTGCATAAAGAGTGGAATAATAACCGCATCAAATTCTGAACCTTGGCTTTTATGAATAGAAATAGCATAGGCAAGAAGCAGTTCATCAAGTTCTAAGAAATCATATTCTACGGTTTTTTCTGGATACGTTACATTTAAAACTTTGTCGTTATGATTAATGCTTTCTATTGATCCAATGTCTCCATTAAAAACATGTTTATCGTAATTGTTTCTTATTTGCATAACTCTATCGTCAACTTTAAAGGTGTGCTGCAATTTAGAAAGAGATGGTTTATCTGTTGGATTAAGCAACATTTGTAGATCTTGATTAATCTTTTGAGTTCCACCGGTTCCACGATTCATAGGAGAAAGTACAATGCTTCTATTTGATTTTATGCCGCACCGTGGGAGTTTTGATTGATAAATACGCTTGAGGTGCAAGGGCAAGTTTTCTGGTTTGTCTTCTTTAATAAACATGTAATCTTGAAAAGTATTGGGAGCTTCAAAAGAAGGGAATTCACCTTTGTTAATTTGATGAGCATTATAAGTAATCAAACTGTTTTGTGCTTGTCTAAAGATGTAATTTAATTTTGTAGTACCCGCTTGTTTACTTGCAATCAGATCTTTTAAAAAATTTCCTGCGCCTACAGAGGGCAATTGATCTATATCACCAATAAAAATAACATGAGCAGTTAAAGGCAATGCGCGTAAAAGGCCATAGGCGAGAAAGATATCGATCATAGAAGCTTCATCAACAATTAAAAAATCTGTTTTTAAAGCGTTTTGTTCGTTATAGGTAAAGCCCATAGTTTGCATGTTAAACTCAAGAAGTCTATGGAGAGTAACAGCATAGCGACCGGTGCTTTCTGTCATTCGTTTTGCAGCACGTCCTGTTGGAGCGGCGAGTTTATAATTAACTTTTTCGTTATCAAGTACATTCAATAAGTTTTTAACAAGTGTGGTTTTTCCTGTTCCTGGACCACCTGTTATAATCGATACTTTGTTTTGCAAACAGTTTAAAATACCCTTTTGTTGCGACTCATTGAGTTCTACTTGGCCTTCTTTGGGGGTTCGTATTTGCGTGTATACTTTTTTTAGATCAAATGTTTTAAACGCTTTTTGTGCAAGTAGTTTTTTGAGTTTTTCCGCAACGTTTTTTTCTGTATGATAAAACTTTGGAAGAGTAACAAAATGTTTGCCTTGGTGTGTTAATAATTTTATTTTGTCTTCGTTATAAAGTTCATGTAAGGCACGTCTAAGCGTATCGGTAATAGTTGATTCATCAAGTTCGAGTAATTTGATAGTGGATTTTTTGAGAGGGTCTATTTCAATATATAAATTACCCATTGTGGTATCGGTAGTAATAGCAAAAAGTATTCCTGCTTTTACGCGTTTAACCGATTCTTTTTCGAACCCTAAATTCTGTGCAATTTGATCTGCTATTTTAAAACCGATGCCCCAAATATCTTCTGCTATTCGGTAGGGATTTTCTGTCATGAGTGCAATAGAATTGGCGCCATATTTTTTATAAATTTTTGCCGCATAGGCAGTGGAAGCGCCTTTTTCTTGTAAGAAGACCATAACGTCGGCAATATCTTTTTGGTCTTTCCAAGCTTCTATTATAGTGTCTACGCGTTTTTTTCCTACACCAGGAACTTCACGCAAACGTTCGGGGTTTTGATCGATAATATCTAAAACTGATGTTCCAAAATAGTCAACCAATTTTTCTGCATAGACTTTTCCAATGCCTTTGATCATACCTGAGCCAAGATATTTTTTTAGACCAATTGCACTACTAGGTAAGCAGACTTGGCATTGTTGGGCATCAAATTGTTTACCAAATTTTGGATGAACAACCCAATCACCAGAAAGTTCTACTTGTTGGCCGGGTTGTAGAGCAGGAGCTGTTCCACGTACCACAACCGTTTGATCTTTCTTTACTTGAAGTACAAAAACAGCAAATCCACTCTCCTCGTTTTGAAACAAAAAACGATCGATGGTTCCGTTTAGTACTTCCATAATGCCTTTCTAATTGGTAAAGAACTTATCGAAAGAAGCGTGATCAGATTTTTTAAGACACTCTTCTTTGAACATTGTACGAGATTTTTTACAACTGTACATAAGGTCTTCTAAAAAGTACTTTAAATCGTTAAGAAACACAAAAAATGTTTTGCTGTCGGCTTTTTCGAGCAATGCAGTTTCTTCTTCTGTGCCCCACGAAGCCAAAAGAGAGTTTGTACGTTTTTGCTTTTTAATCCATAGCGCAACAAGTTTGCGATTATTTTCTTCTTCTTGATCAGTGCTTTTTGCTTGATCTAAAAGATTGGTAGTTTCTGTAATAAAGTCTTTTTTAATTTCTACTAATGTTGTTAATAGTTGCGCATAGTCTGGATCTGTTTTTAAGGTTCCCAGTTTTATATACTTCTGTTCTTTAATTACTAAATCTTTAAGAGTTGTAGTTATTGAGTCGATAGCATAGGGTTTTTTATATTGTACGTTATTAATAACAGACCAGGTATCGAAGCATTTTTTAAAAGAATACGCGTCCATTGCTCCTGGAACACCATCTACAAGTTGTAAAATAGGATCTTCGAGATCCATTTTAACTCGTGCTTTGAGACCAAAAGATAAGCTGGTTAACAATAAGATAGAAAGAACAAGTTTTTTGTTCATGATAATCCCTTTTTGGAAGATTAAAATAATTTTTTAATATATAAAGCAAAACTGGTACTTTGACCAATTCCACTACTCAAACCACCAACTGATACTCGTGCTCCATAGTTCCAGGTGATATCGGGTTGAGAATTTTTATCAAGAGCAATCCACATGGAGGATTGAAAACGATTGCCCATTTTAGCTTTGTCTTTTTCGAGTAAATGTTTACTGATAGTGCTTGGCGTATCAATAGTGCCAAACTGTTCTTTTGAATGGAACCAAAAATCAGAACCCAAAGTCCATGTCACTTTTGTTTTTTTAATAACAAGGCTAGAGGTACTTTGTAAAATAATTCCTGGAAACACAGAAACAGTGTATCCGGGAGGAAAGAATTTTTCTTTAAGTTGTGCATTTAAAAAATCTATTTTTTCTTGAGGGTTGCTTGGATTATTCCAGTTAAAAGCATTAAATGCAGCTTCATCGTT
>JBLICC010000012.1:0-21489 GCA_047631715.1 Alteromonas naphthalenivorans | reverse complement strand
AACCTCTACCCTTTAGACCTGAAAAAAAACAAAAATTAAAAGAAAACCGTCAAGCAATAAAAGATAAACAAGCCGAAGAACAAACAATACAAGAAGCAATAGATCTACTTATTCCAATTAACTGGAGTATCAAAAATTCTACATTAGCACAAAGGCGCGAAGATAATTCTTTTCCAGAATCACTCAAAGAAGAATCTCGAAAACAACTAGAAAAAAACTATCAAGAAAAATTAAAATGCCGTGCATGCTTAGAAGCAATTTGGAAAACAGCACAACCTACTTGCAAACAGCATAGAACAGCATTAAATTAGTACTTTTCTAAATTTAGAAATTAACTCAAAAAAAAGCGCATCTTTTTAAGACACGCTTTTTATTATCTAAATAACTGAAATTACCACTCGAGAGAACCACCTGTACGGTATTCTGTAACACGAGATTCAAAGAAGTTCTTTTCTTTGCTCAAGTCAGTTGCCTGAGACATCCATGGAAATGGATTTTCTTCGTTATACACTTTTTCTAAACCAATACGTTCAAGACGACGATCGGCAATGTGTTTAACATACTTTACAAATTGATCACTTCCAATACCTAGTAAACCACGAGGACATGCATCAATTGCATATTGTGCTTCTAGTTCTACTGCTTTTTTTATAAGATCAGTAATATTAGCTTTAAACTCAGGAGTCCAAACTTTAGGATTTTCTTTTCTGATTGTGTTAATTAAATCGCAACCAAATGCCAAGTGAATACTTTCATCTCGCATGATATATTCAAATTGCTCACCAATCCCAATCATCTTGTTTTGACGCTTAAGAGCAAGCATCATGGCAAAACCAGCATAAAAGAAAATGCCTTCCATTATTACATAATAACCAATGAGGTCATGTAAAAATGTTTGCATAGACTTTAAATCTGTAATTTCAAAATGAGGATCAAAAATAGATTTTGTTAACTCAATAACAAAGTCATCTTTTTCTTTAATAGTAGGAATAGTCTCATACATATTGTAAATTTCATCAGGATTTAATGCCAATGAATCACATACATAAATAAACGTATCTGTATGAACGGCTTCTTCATAAGCTTGACGCAATAAATACTGACGACATTCAGGATTAGTTACATGGCGATATACAGCAAGAACTAAATTATTTGCTGTTAATGATTCTGCTGTAGAGAAAAACCCAAGATTCCACATAATCATGCGGCGTTCATCTTCTGTTAAACATTTTGGATCTTTCCATTGTTCAACATCTTTTTGCATGGACACTTCTTCTGGAGTCCAGTTATTTGCCACACCATCTTGGTAATGCTGACGCGCCCATAAATAGCGCATCGGTAAAATTTTATTAGGATCCATCTTTGTATTACAAATAATCCCAGCCTGATTAATATCTTTACTTATTGCCATTAAAATCCTTTGAACTATTTATTACTGACATGCTTCGCAATCGGGTTCAATAAGACTACATGCTTTTGTTACTTCTGAAGCTGGCCTTATTGATGCTTCTGCAGCTGCTTTATCATCATTAATTTTATCATAAGTACGTTTTTGAGTAAATCCAAATTTCTTTGCATCCAAGGTTGATTTTTCAATTTGACTTGCTCCTAGTGTACGCAAGTAATAGGTACATTTCAAACCAAGTTTCCATGCTTTTTTATACACAGAATCAAGAATTTTTCCTGATACACCACGTACAAATACATTATAAGATTGACTTTGATCGAGCCATTTACCACGTGCTGCAGCAATTTCTACCATCCATAAAGGATCGAGTTCAAATGCCTCTGCATACTTATTGCGTAAATGCGCAGGAATAACATCAATTTGCTCTACTGAACCATCATAATACTTAATCAGATCAAGCATATCTTGATTCCAAAGATTTTCTTTTTTTAAATCTTCTACTAAATACTTATTGGTAACGGTAAACTCGCCGCCCATATTTGCTTTTACATAAAGGTTTTTATAAATCGGCTCTATGCACGGAAAACAACCCGAAATATTAGAAATAGTTGCGGTTGGCGCAATAGCCATAGTGTTTGAGTTACGCATACCATGCGTTTTTACATGCTCGCGAATTGGAGCCCAATCTAAATGTTCTGTACGAGAAACATCTATTTTCATACCACGTTCTTTTTCTAAAAGATCCATAGTATCAACAGGAAAAATACCACGATCCCACTTTGAACCTTTATAAGAACTGTATGTTCCATGCTCTTTTGCAAGCTGCGAAGAAGAAAGAATTGCATAATATGAGAACATTTCTGTTGTTCTGTCTGCAAATTCAAGCGCTTCTTTTGATGAAAAACTAATGTTCATCTTAAACAATGCATCTTGAAAGCCCATCATTCCCAATCCAACAGGTCTATGACGCATATTTGACGTTCTACCTTCTTTAGTTGGATAAAAATTAATGTCGATAACATTATCAAGCATACGCATTGCTGTTTTAATTGTTTTACCCAAACGTTGTTGGTCTATTTCTCCATCAACAATATGAAGTCCTAGATTAATAGAACCCAAATTACACACAGCTGTTTCTTCTTCTGATGTGTTTAACGTAATTTCGGTACATAAATTAGAACTATGCACAACTCCAACATGGTCTTGTGGAGAACGAACATTACATGGATCTTTAAACGTTATCCATGGGTGCCCTGTTTCGAACAATCGAGTTAGCATCTTACGCCAAAGCTCAAGTGCTTTAACAGTCTTAAATAATTTTATTTTACCCTGCGCTGCAAGCATTTCGTATTCTTCATAACGTTTTTCAAACGCTTGACCATACAAATCATGCAAATCAGGAGTTTCATCTGGAGTAAATAGTGTCCACTCTTTATCCGCATGCACACGCTTCATAAACAAATCAGGGATCCAATTTGCAGTATTCATGTCATGAGTACGACGCCGTTCATCACCAGTATTTCTACGAAGATCTAAAAAATCTTCAATATCAAAATGCCATGTCTCAAGATACGCAACGGTTGCACCTCTACGACGCCCACTACGGTTAATTGCAGCATTAACATCGTTAGCTACTTTTAAAAATGGCACCACACCTTGGCTACCAGACTTAATACTCTTGATGTATGACCCTGTTGCGCGTAACGGAGTCCAATCATTTGCAATACCACCAGACCATCGAGCCATCTGAGCATTATCACCATAACATTTAAAAATATGATCAAGATCGTCTTTAATGGTCGTTAAAAAACATGAACTCAATTGTGGGTGTGTTCCACCAGAATGTAAAAGTGTTGGCGTAGAAGGCACATAATACAATGTAGACATAACATCATAGAATTCCATAGCCCATTCATTACGATTTTCTTTTTCGAGTATTGCAAGGCCCATAGCTGTACGCATCCAGAACATTTGTGGTAACTCAATGCGTCTGCCTTCTGCCTTAAAGAAATATCTTTCGTACAAGTTAAAAAGTCCTAGATATTCGATAAGATCATCACGCTCTATTACTAGCTTTGAAGCTAAAAGCTCAAGGTCAAATTCAAGTAAACGTTTATCAAAAAGATCGTGCTCAATACCCAGCTGAATACCTTCTATAAAAGAACGGTAATAATGTTGACCATAGGTCTCTTGTGTAATAGATGTTCCAAATACTTCTTTCGAAAGTTTTTGAATCAATAAACGTGCGCCAACTTTACTATATGCAGGATCTTTTTCGATAAAAGATATTGCCGCTAAAATAAGCGCATCTTCAACTTCTCCTGTTGAAGCTTTATCATATAAATTTTTTGTAACTTCTTGCATTACCAAATCAAGAACAACAGAGTCTTCTAAACCTTTACATGCTCGTTTAAGCGTAAAATAAACCTTTTCTCTATTGAAAGGAACACTCTCTCCATCCTTTTTATTAATGGTAAAAAGAGTTGTTTTACTTTTAGAAGAACTGCTTTCTCCTGTTTCCTGATCACTCTTTTGTGTTTTAAATGGTACCTGTGGTACTACTTCTTCTTGCTCATGCATCTGTGCCCCTTTCATTTAAAAGTGGATACTTAATTTTCCATTATTACAAACTAAATTGTCTTAAATAACGCCAATACCACTCTCTAAAAATTTTTTACGCGCTTTTTATGTAGATAAAATAAAAGAGAATAATGTTACAGAGAGAAAACATTTTTCAGTAGCAGCGAAACATAACTGTACCGATTTTAACCCTTTGAATCAAATAAATTTCTATCTTTTTTTTTTAAGCCATATTCTAAAATTTGAGTTTTTTTTTCATAACGTAACATTACACATTGAAACATACCTAAACTAAGCTCATCGTTCTCTTACTATACACTTTTTAAGAATTAAATTTTCCATATTACGCAATTATAGTATTTTAAAAAATGAAAATATTTTCAAATACTATTGACATTGACTTTACTAAACATGCTACACTGAATTCTATAATGTCTTAAATTTAGGGGAGAACATTGTGATAGGGAAAAAATTATTCACCGTTTTAGTTTTAGGCGTGTTGGGAACACTTGTTGTTATTGGTGCAGCTAAGTTTTTACCCATCCAAAAGTTATTATCCGATCAAACACAAAGCGAAACACCTGGTCAACACGGCCCTGTGACAGATATTACAACCGTTGATCAATTTACAAAAGTACTCAAAAGCAAAAAACCAATGATTATTAAGTTTCATGCAGACTGGTGTGGAGCATGTAATTACGTCAAAGGTCCATTTGCAGAGCTCGCTCATGAACATTCACACATTAATTTTTATGAAGTAAACGTTGATAATGAAGATATTATGAACTATGCAGACGAACATAAAGTGGCTAAGGATGGCGTTGAAGGGCTTCCTACCTTTGTATTCCGTCATAATGACAAAGTAAATGAGCAAGTAGTTGGCGGCAAAGATAAAAAAGCTATGGCCAAAGATATTAAGAAGTTTTTTTCTTAATCAAAATATAAGCCCGTGCAGTATGTGAATACATCTTTGTATGGGCTTTAAACGCAGCATCATCTTTAAAATATCCTGTAAACTGATCAAGCTTAGATAAATTGCCTTTAAACGCACTACCCGTATCAACCAAAACTTGTAACCGAATTTCTTCTCGTTGTGTTTGAGGATTCAACCCAACCAATGCAATCATTTTTCCAAATCCTAACAACTTTACATCTCCAGCGCAGGTTACCCCTGCTCGTGGCTTTACCTTTACAGGAAACACCGAACTGGTTGGCCGCTTTGCTACTTCTGTAGAATACCAATACTGTTCTGCTTTCTTCATACCATTACTTCCTGCAACTCGTAGTAATTTTTTGTTTCCCTTACCAAAATTAATCAAAGCGCTTCCCTGCATAGCAAACTCTTTTCTACCATTCTCGGTAACCCATGCAAGAGGTTTTGTTTTTTTATTGGTTTTTAGTGCGCCTGCAAGTATTTGAGAACGAGAATGGGCAAATCTTAGAAGATTATTTTTTTGCTCTTTTCTTTGCTCAAATGTTAAAGAAATTTCATCTCTTGGAAGTTCATATAACCCATAAAAATATTTTCTCGTCTTTTTTTCTGATCCTGGAATTTCGGTAATGCGATACTGTGTTGTTCTAATATGTTCTGGCGCTGGCTTCCACCCCTTAGGAATATATTCGGTCTGCTTTGATTTATCTCCATACCAACGATAAAATTCAAAATGCTTATTAAAAAACCAAGGGCTCGCCAAAAGCTTTGGCTTTTTTTTGCCAGTATCTGCTATAAATTCAAGCGTTTCTTTTACTTGATCAAGACTTACGCCATGATGAGCTAAAAGCCCTGCATCCGCTGTTACATATTTACTTTTAGGTAACTTTTGTAGATACTCTGCCGACTCGTGCGCAACACGCGTAAGCGCTTTAACATCCGAAACCATTTTCTCTCCACGTAGAGGAGCATTTTTTTGAGGCTCAAAAAGATTTTGTTGTGTATAAACAAAAGAAAAACATACAAGAATACTTACAAAACAAATTAAACGCTTCATGCCATCTCCTTATCTCTACCATTTACCCCATACCAATAGATTTGGGCAGTGTACTATTTTGATGGTTATAAAAGATAGCATTAAACCTAAAATAAAACTTAAGCGTTAATACCCCCGCACCAATAGGAGCTAAAAGCCAATACTTTTTTTTCCATTCTTTCCAAGATAAGTTTGAAGCCAATTCATACTGCTCAAGAAAAACAGGTAACTCTTCTACAATTAAATCTAAAGCATTAAGGATTTCTTCTAACTCATCCGGATTTAAAGATGCTTTATCACAAGCAGGAACAGAAAAACATGGAACTAACAATAAGCAAAATAATATCTTTTTCATGCACTCCCTTTTCTTGCAAACCTTTACTATAGAAAAAGATACAAAAAATGATCAATAAAAAAGGGCCCCCAAAGGAGCCCAAACTTTTTAGCTGTATCGTGCTTAGATAGAAACAAGAAGCAAAGAAATAACAGCCATCAACTTAATCAAAATATTAAGTGCTGGACCAGAAGTATCTTTAAATGGATCACCAACGGTGTCTCCAATAACTGCTGCTTTATGTGCATCAGAACCTTTACCGCCATGAGCACCTGCTTCGATATACTTTTTAGCATTATCCCATGCACCACCACCATTTGCCATCATAAGCGCAAGCGTTACTCCAGTTAATGTTGCACCAACAAGTACACCACCTAGTGCATAAACACCTAATGTAAATTTAACTACAACGGGTAACGAAACAGTAAGAACACCAGGAAGAATCATTTCTCGCAATGCAGAACGAGTACTAATCGCAATACAACGCTTGTAATCAGGCTCTGCTTTGCCTTCCATCAAACCTTTAATAGTTTTAAATTGACGACGAACTTCTTGTACCATTTCCCATGCAGCCTTACCAACAGAACGCATAGTAAGTGCAGAAATAACAAATGGCATCATACCACCAATAAACAATCCGGTAAGCACCCATGGATCAAGAACGTTTAAAGATTCAATGTGAGCTGCTTTTGCATATGCAGCAAACATTGCAAGCGCAGTCATCAAAGCTGAACCAATCGCAAAACCTTTTCCGATTGCCGCTGTTGTGTTTCCAAGCGCATCAAGTTTATCTGTAATATCACGAACCGGTTTTCCGAATCCTGCCATTTCTGCAATACCACCAGCATTATCTGCAATTGGTCCGTATGCATCAACAGTCATTGTAATACCAACAGTTGCCAACATAGAAACTGCAGCGAGTGAAACTCCGTAAAGATCACCACCACCGTAAACAAATGCTCCTAGAACTGAAAAAGCTAAAACAATAACAGGAAGAGCAACAGACTCCATCCCAAGAGATAAACCATAAATAATATTTGTTGCCGCACCAGATTCACAACTTTGAGCAAGTCTTTCAACTGGTTTACCACCTGTATAATATTCAGTAATCATTCCAATTACCGCACCAGATACACAACCAATAACCATTGCATAGAACAAGTGAATAGGTAAATTATTAATTTCTAGATATTTATAAGCACCAAACAAATAAGCAGCAATTGCAACATAAGTAGCATTACGCAACATTGCATCTGGCTTTGATGTTATAAGTAAGTTTGAACCCAAACCAATAGCAGAACTCATTAATCCAATTGCAGCAAGCACAATAGGTAATGTTACATACAATGGATTATCTGAATGAAGTGTAAGTGCTAAAATAATAGAAGATACCATTGCACCAACATATGATTCATAAATATCAGCACCCATACCTGCAGTATCACCAACACAATCACCCACGTTATCTGCAATAACTGCTGGGTTACGAGGATCATCTTCTGGAATCCCTGCTTCTACTTTACCAACCAAATCAGCACCAACATCAGCTGATTTAGTAAAAATACCACCGCCAATACGTGCAAAAAATGCAACCAAACTTGCACCTAAACTAAAACAGGTTAGATAAAGAACAAGATCAGCATGTGTACCATATTGATGCATTACAACAGTAAGACCAAGAAGTCCAAATGTTGCAACTGCAAATCCCATAACTCCGCCACCAAAGAACGAAATCATAAATGCAGCATGTTCACCACTACGCTTTGCAGCCATAGTAGTACGAACGTTTGCAGAAGTTGCAGCACGCATACCAATAAAACCAGTAATCATAGAAATAAGAGATCCTGCAACAAATAGTATTGCGGGTGTAGAACCTACAGAGTAACCGATTAAGGTTGCAACAACAGCAACTACGATCATAATAATTTTATATTCTTCTTGAAGAAACGTCATAGCTCCATCAGAAATTGCAGCGGCTATTTTTTCCGCTTTTACATTATTAACCTTTTCTTGATTAATTTTACTAAACAAGGCACCTACAATAAGGGCCCCAACGGCAGAAACCGCAAAAAACGACTGATATAAATCGATCATATATATACTCCGTATAAAAAATATGCGCCTTCGCTACCAGCTATGGCGTGATTAAAGTTAAAAACCTAAGTTCAAATAGGGTACCCAACCAGATTTTTTTGTAAAGAAAAGCCGTCAAAATGGGCTTAAAATGCTCCAGAAAAGGCTATTGGGCTTTACAAGAGTCCCTTTTTCTGAGACACTCAATTCCTCCTTAAAGCGTATTGAGATAGACAATTCAGAGAGGATTTAATTATGAAAAAAAGATTTTTAGCACTTTTATTATTAACTACAGTTTCAGCATGTATACACACACAACAAACATTTTCTATTAATGAAAAAACCGATAAACCAGCTATAGAAGCATTCTTTGAGACACTCAGAAAATCAAAAGCTATTTACCTTAAGCATGGTAAAATTTCTCCAGAATGGATTTCATTGAGTTCAGAATTTCAACAAAAAATTAACGATCTTAAAAAAGATTCACAATTTATAGAAATTGTACCTCATGCCAATATCTTTAAACTACCTGTTATTATTTTAGATAAAGATAAAGAAAAAGATTTTAAAAACGCTCTTGCACAAATAGATCCTATCAGCAACAAAGTATACTATTACGACTCGTCATTAGTTAAAAAAGCTTTCTACGCACTCATTCATCACCATTTTGTTATTGTAAAACAAAATGAAAAGTATCTTATTATCTTTGGAACAGATTGCAAAAATGAAGCTAAAAAGTCAGCTCTTGATAGCACTAAGACCTATAATACATTTGTTGGCAAAATGTCTTGGAGACTCTACGCACAACTTGCAGTACTCACAGCAACAAATTAAAATAGTTTTTAAACACACTAAAGGATCTTTATGAAAAATTTTATTTTATCGACTCTCTTATTCTTTTCTTTCACTGGTGCAGCAGCTAACGATAAACCAGTATTTGCAGCATATCATCCATCTGAATGGGCTAAATGCGATAAAAATTCATTACTTAGATACGTACTTTATATTATGAATGAATCTTTTTTAAATGAAAAAACTGCAATTTTCAAAGTTAATAAAATATTAAAAAAAGAACATAGCAATATATTTGAACGCAACATGCTTGCACAGATGATACAAAAAAATAATGAGGAAGTAATACGTATTATATGCAAAGATCCTCAAACATGTACACTTAAAAACCCTTTCTACATAGTAACTCTCAAACTAGGCCAACTTACTGTATATTTTGTAGTCATCGGCGCAGAAAGTGCACAAGAAGCTATTGAAACTGTAAAAGATGGAAACTAGTCTTTATAAACTTTCTAAAATACCCTTCTCGCTGAAGGGTATTTTTTTTGTCCCTATAATTTGATACTCATCTGGGCCTTTGCCCAAAAGCAAGATAATAGAATCCTTTTTAGATATACTATAAGCATGCTCAATAGCCTTTTGACGATCGTGCTCAACAATAATTTTATTTTGATTCGTAATGCCTACAAGAATATTTTTTATAATATTTTTAGGATCTTCTGTCCGTGGATTATCATCAGTAAGAATAAGAGTATCGGCAAACTGTTCTGCTATAGCACCCATTAATGCACGCTTTTGATGATCTTTACTACCACCTGCACCAAACACAATAATAAGATTATTTGTCCATGTTCGTACGGTAGAAAACAAACTTTTGAACGACCCTGGCGTATGAGCATAATCTATATACGCATGTGCACCATTAGGCAAATCCACCTTCTGTAATCGCCCTGGTATTGCGGGTAATGCGCCAATATTAGAATCTATCTTTATACCCAATTTTATAAGCAATAATAAAACACCCTTAAGATTATAGGCATTAAATTTTCCCGGTAAATGTGAATACGTAAAAACTTGTTCTTCAATACAAATCTGTCCCTCTTTCCAATCTTTGACACTTAATTGCACAACCTGCTTATGGCTCTCTACAAGCTTTTTACCATACTCATCGTCAACATTACTAATCATTACACAATCTTGCTTTGCATAATCAAAAATAGCTGCTTTTGCTGCAAAATAACTTTGCATGCTTGGATACAATTCTGCATGCTCGCGATCAAGATTAGTAAAGATAAGTCCATCAAACTCAAGTGTCTCTAACCTATGAAACGTTGTAGCCTGTGCAGCCAATTCCATAAGTACATACTCAACATCAGCCTCTATACATAACTTAAAAAATTGGTGTAAATAATCGGGTTGTGCCGTGGTCATGGTTGCAGGAATATCCTCATCAAGAATACTATTTTTGATAGTACTTAAAAGTGCAACTTTATAACCCACCTGTTTTAGCAGGTAGTGCATAGTATAGATAGAGGTAGTTTTGCCTTTGGTACCAGTTACCCCAAGAAGTTTAAGTTTTTTTGCAGGGTTACCTGCTGCTTGCGCACTCAATTGAGCAAGATATTTTCTAGTGTTTTTTACTTTAATTATAGTTATTTCTTTTTTATTTGATCCCTCGATATAACCACTTTCAGTGGCCACTCGGGATGAACAAGTAAAATTTATTTTTTTAGATACAGAATGTATTTGGTTCATCCCGAGTGGCTTGAGCAAAGCGAAAGTTGTATCGAGGGACACCTTACTATCCTCAACTACAATTGTTGTAGCACCGTTTTTGATAGCCACATTAATGTAGTTATGTCCATCAAAATTAAGGCCCCTGATGGCTACAAATGTAGATCCGGGGCCAACATTATCCGTATGAGAAGCCACCGGAAAAACAGATGGCATCTTCATAATTTATTCGTTACCCAAAACATGGGCACGCATATAGGGAATAAAATATAAAATTGCAGTTAAATTCAAAAGCAAACAGAAAGCTACTGCAAGATCAACAATAGTCCAGACCATCTGAATTTGGGCAATAGATCCAAAAAAAGCAATAGAAGCAAATATGAAACAAAATACACTTTCATAACGATCATTAGTTAAATATAACCAACATTGACGAGTTACATATCCATAAGCTACAAATACACCTATACCAAAAGTAATCGAAAGAATTGCAACAATCCAACCACCAGGAGCACCAAATACTGTTTGATACGCTGCTACAACCGCAACCGCACCATCATGCCCTTTATCCCAGACACCACTTGCAACAATAGCAAGAGCAACCATGGTATTAACAATGTTATTACCAATAAAAGTACTCAACATACTTGTTGTTCCATCATTAATAGGCTTGTCACTTGCAGTATTTGAATAAAAGATTGCAGCAGTTCCAAGACCAGCCTCAGTTGCATTAATAGTACGTCTTGCTGATAGTGCAAAAAGTCGTTGTACTGTTAACCCAACAACAGCACCCGCTGCAGCAGAAGGATTAAAAGCACTTTTACAAATCAATACAATTGACGGTATAAGATTGGCCCAATGATATGCCAATACAATAATCATAGTAGAAAAAAACAAACCAACTTTAATGGGAACCATTGCTTCTGAAACTATAACAATACGCTTAGCTCCACCAAACATTATGTATAATACAAGAGCAAACAAAATAACACCTACTATATAAGTAGAAATCCCTGTTACATCATGTACTGATGTACTAATCGAATTACATTGCATAGCACAACCACTTACCACACCATAGAACAAGCATGAAGCGGCATAAAGTGTGGCCAAAATAGAACCAAATGGTAACTCTTTAATATATAAAAAAGGACCTCCCAATAAAGAACTACCTTTATTACTATTCATAAGAGCAAAAGAAACACCTAAAAATACTTCGGCAAATCTAATAGCCATACATAAAAAACCAATTAAAAACATCCAGAATGCTACTCCTGGACCACCCAAATAAATAGCAGCACCAATACCGGCTAAAGAACCGTTACCAACACTAACACTCAATGCATTTAAAAATGCTTGAAACGGTGACATATCTCCTTTACGCCCTGCGCCCGTTTTTGGATTTTCATCCGGACCACCTAATACTAGCCTCCAACTTTTACAAAAATTGCGCACCTGAATAAAGTTAAGGGCTACCGTAACTATACATCCAACTGCCACAATAAAGCTTAAGAAGGGGATAGACCAAACCATATCACGAACCATGGTTAGGAAGCTGTGTGTCATAAAACTCCTTTCCTTTAAATAAAAACTATGAGATTATATTAATACTATTAGTATACGGATTTTATCAAAGGATGTCTCTATGAAAATCGTCGCTTTAGACTTAGGTGACCAGTGGGTGGGTATCGCTATGACTGATATCTCTCGCATTCTTGCTCGTCCTCATACAACCGTTGCTCTTGCAGATTTAGAATCGTTTCTTACTACACTTTTAAAAGATGAACCTATTTCTACAGTTGTTGTTGGCTACCCTCAAACTTTGAGAGGAACAGAAAGCGAACAAACAAAAAAAATTGTAAAACAAAAAGAAGTTTTAGAAAAAAAATTCGACTCAGTTGAATGGGTTTTTTGGGATGAACGACTTTCTAGTAAACAAGCACAAACTGTAGGCAAAAAAGGTGATAAATATCATATTCATGCAAAAGCTGCTGCTGTAATTTTAGATGCCTATCTTGCACGCTTGCGTTTTCTTCAGTTATAAATAACTCTTAGTATCTTATGCAATTTATGCTACAATAATAAAAAATTGTGTGGATGTAATGTTGAGGAGAGGCGAATGAAGTGTAAGAAGTGTTCGGGCCTCATGGTTTTACAATCATTTTTTGACCATTTTTTAAATTTTGATGGTTGGAAATGTTTAAACTGTGGAAAAGTGATTCCTAAAAAAGAGAAATCACTTGAGACTGATGCGTTTGGAATTTTTTATCAACAACAAAAATGTAAGAATAAAAAATAGTGTATGATTACTCATTCTCTTGTTTTACAATCTGATTATAACAATGTTTCGATAGCTCTGTGTAAAGATAGTTCTATTCTAGAAACCAGTACCGATACCAAGCATAATGCTAGTAAGAACCTTGTTACTCAAATGAACACGCTTCTTGCAAATCATAATCTTGAATGGGCAGACTTAAACTTTATTGGCCTTAATCAAGGTCCTGCGCCATTTACTACATTGCGAGTTATCATTACTACAGCAAATGGTCTTAACTTTGCACAAAAACTTCCATTGGTTGGCGTTGATGGCATCAAAACGTTTTTGCAAGAACAACAACATACAACATCTGTTACCGTTGTTTTATTAAATGCATTTGCTAAAGATTTATATTTTGGCATCAAAGAAAATAATAAAATTATTGCCACTGGATGGGAAAATAACCAAATTTTATTTGAATCTTTACATAAAGATTACCCTAATACGCCCATTACTTTTGTAGGTAACGGCGTGCCATTATTTGAAAAAGAACTCAAAGAAGTATTTGGTGACTGGGCACAAATTTCAGATCCATTGCCACATTACTGTTCTCTTGAATCGATTATTAATCAAGCATTTACGCAATGGGAACAAAAAGAAAATATACACGATACTCTCTTGCCTATGTATTTAAAGACACTAAAATACAAAACTTTTATGTAGCCAATCGTACCGTTCCCAGCAATAAAGCCAGTGCTTGTTCCGATTTTAAAATAGTCGGCGTTAATCTGCAAGATACAAATTCTTTAGATAGTAATTCTTTTTCAGAACTTGTTAAGTCTCCCTCAGGGCCAACTAATAATACAAACTCTTGCTTGCTATCGCATTGCTCAAGAACCTTTAATAATTTTTTACCATTAGGCTCTGCAAATAATTTATATGGTATTTGCTGATACTTTTCAAGCGCACTCACTAAATCAATAGGCATATTAATGGTTGGAAATATAAAATGTTTTGATTGCTCAGCTGCTGCAATAATAATGCGTATTAAACGATCTAACTCTTTATCACCCTGCCATTTTCGAGTTTTTTCTGTATGTACCAGCTGAATGGTTGTAGCACCTAAAGCAACACAAGAATAGATAGCTAACTCAATTGCATCACGTTTAAGAAGAGGCAACAAAACAGTAATGCCTGGCTCAATATGTATATTTTCATGCCAATTTTCGACTAATAAAGAACAGCTTTTTTTTGAGCATGCTCCAAGTTTACCCTGTACATGTATTCGTTGATCGAATAGCGTAAGAATATCACCTTGCTTTAATCGCAAGACAGAAACTATACGTTGAATTAATGGTTGATCGGTAATAGAAAATTCTTTTTTCTGTTTCTGCAAAGAAAGTTCTGGATAATACAATGCAAATTCGTGTTTATTGTCTTTCACTAGTCACATCTTTCTCTATTGCAAAAAGCGCTGTAAAAGCGGCATAAAAATTTGGTTTTAAGTGAGTATGATATACATAACCTACAGCAAGACTTGGTACATCGAATATCGATATTTTTTTTTCTTCTGGTTCTTTTACAACGATCATGTTACCGAATTCTTCGGTATGCTTACCATCAAACATAGATGGGTCAAAATCATCTGAATCAAAACTTTCTGCACCTAATGATTGTAAAATACTTATTGCAAAAACGAGTGCCATTATTTTTTTATTCATTCTTTTCCCTTATTTTTTATCTTACTTATATTCTATAGTATATCATATGCCCTTAGAAAAAAGGAATTATCATGAAAAACAGCTTTCCCACGGCACTTATTATACTCGATGGATTTGGCTACAAAGAAGAAGAAGAAGGCAATGCAATAGCTCAAGCGTCAATGCCCACTTTTAGCAAACTGCTTTCTACCTACCCAGCAACAACACTCAAAGCTTCTGGCGCATCTGTTGGGTTACCTGATGGATATAATGGAAACTCAGAAGTAGGACATCTTACCTTAGGATGCGGTACTGTCGTTCCTCAATCGCTCACCTTAGTAGAAAAAGCAATTGAAGATGGTTCATTTTATAAAAATCAAAAACTTAAAGCTGCCTTTGTTACTCTTAAAGACTCCGGCAAAACTTTACACTTAATGGGTTTACTCTCAGACGGAGGGGTGCATAGCTCTCTTGATCATCTTTTTGCTTTCTTAAAAATGGCGGCAAAAGAAGGTGTTGAAAATATTGTTATTCATGGTTTTTTAGATGGCAGAGACACTATTCCTCATAGTGCAGAAAACTATTTAGCTCTGGTAGAAAAACAGTGCAAAACATTAGGCATTGGAATTATTGGATCACTCCACGGGCGTTTTTATGCTATGGACAGAAACAAAAATTGGCAACAAACAGAAAAAAGCTATCTTGCTCTCACCTCATCCCAAGAAAATAAAACACAAACATGGCAAGAGTATCTTAAAGAACAAAACAATGCTCATCCATCAGAAGAATTTTTTGATCCTGTACAACTCAATTCACAAGCAACCATTAAAACCGGTGACGGAGTTATCTTTTTTAACATTAGAGCTGATCGAGCACGACAACTCACTTCATTTTTTCTTGATGGTAATACATTAAAAAATGAGGACCCACTAAAACTCGCTTTTTTTATAACACCTGTTTCTTATGGCCCTGACCATAACACTATTACACTTTTTGAACGGCCAGAAACACCTCAAACACTTACTCAGTTTTTACATGACCAAGACTATTCAATTTTTACTATTGCAGAAACAGAAAAATATGCACATATTACTTATTTTTTTAATGGCGGAAGAGAAGAAAAACTAACCAACGAAACGCGAGTACTTGTACCTTCTATAACACGCGAAAAATATGATAAATTTCCAGAAATGAGTGCTCCTACTATTACACAAGCAACTCTTGAATCTTTAAAAACAAACCCTCAGGATCTCTATATTATAAATTATGCCAATGCAGATATGGTTGGGCATACGGGCGATTTTAATGCAACACTCAAAGCATTAGAATGCCTTGATACACAGCTCAAAGAATTGATTAACGAGATTGTTGTTAAGCAAAAAGGCATTGTATATATCACCAGTGATCACGGTAATGCAGAAGAAATGATAGACGGAAAAACAAAACAGCCTTTAACGTCTCATACTCAAAATCCCGTTTTTTTTATCATGGTAACCGAGGAACTTAAAGACATTCATTTAGTTTTACCACTACACCAATTAAGCGATGTAGCACCGTTTATTGCACAAGTAATGCTCGATGGGCTTCAAACATCTTTGCGATAAAAAATGAATTTACCATCTTGATCTTCTTTAATAAAACCAAATTGCTGTGTGTATAATTTTTGAGCTGCAATATTAAAATCATAAGTACAAATTTTAATTACCTTAGCGCCTTGTTTTTTAAGAGAATCCATCGCAAATGAAACTAATTTCCTTGCATAACCTTTGCGCCTAAACTTTTGGTCTATAGCTAAATAAAGAATATGACCTTTATATGTTTTTTTCATATAATACGAAATAAATCCAACAGGATCATTATTATCATATAAAATAACCGTATCCATTTTTCCAAAATATTTAGATTCATGCCTATTAGGAGAACGCTTTTGCAACATAACATCAAAATTATGATCCGGATTAACTGTTAATAAAGAAAAATTCTCTTTAAATACTTTCTCTACAAATGCATGTTGATCCGCAGTTTTACACAAACGAAATGTTTCCGAATATATACCTGCAATGTTCGCCGCACGATACGCATTAAAGGTAATTCCCGAAACAAGCATTGCACCCGCAAGCAAGACCGACCCCAGTATTCTCTTTCTCATAAAGTCCCCTTTCTCTAGATTATTTTGTTACTGGTACGTAATAGACTCTAAGCATAACCCTTTTGCAGGCGCTGTGGGAAGATTTTTTACAAGTTGAGGAATAAGAAGCAATTGTTTAAGCTCCTGACAAGATCGATTAGGTTTTCGTGCAATTTCAAATGCTGCCCCTACAATTCTACGAATCATATGACGTAAAAAAGATTTTCCTATAACGGTAATAATATGCGCACCTGTTGTTTTACACGATGTAACAGTAATCCCATCTATCGTACGAACAGTATTTTTAGCTTCTAGTTCTTTAGAAAAAGCACGAAAATCATGCGTTCCTACAAAAACAGTAAGTGCTTGTACTAATTTGTAAGTATCAATAGGATACCCTATAAAACAACCATAACGCTGCTTCATAGGACCAGGACGCTTAAGATAAAAGCGATATGTATATATTTTCTTTGCAATATCATGTTGAGGGTGAAATCTACTCTCTAAATCAATACGAGAACATTCTGTAATAATAATGTCATCAGACAATGCATTATTAAAAACATACATAAGCTTCTGTGGATCAATATCCATATGTGTCCCAATACGCACAACCTGCCCCTGCGCATGAACACCAGCATCGGTTCTCGACGCCCCAACTATATGCATTTCTGTTTGCTTAAATGTACGAAGAAATGTTTTTCTTAAAATGCTATCGACTGTAACCGCATTATCTTGCCACTGCCATCCATGATAATCAGTGCCATCATAAGCAATAACAAGTTTATAAGAATTCATAACCACCCTTAATAAAAAAGAGGTCACTTATAAAAAGCAACCTCTTTAATCTTTTTAATCTACGCTATTAATAACGTGTTGAACCATACGGCAACAATGCCATAGTACGAGACAACTTAATAGCCGAACCAAGCTCACGCTGATGGAAAGCACAGTTTCCAGAAATACGTGATGCTAAAATCTTACCACGCTCAGTTAAGAAATTACGTAAAACATTGGTGTTTTTATAATCAAGTGTAGCTTCTTGCTCTGGACCACCGCAAAAACGACAATGCTTTTTTTGAGTCGCAGAAAAACGTTTAGTTTTTTTCTTTAATAAGCGAGCGCTTATTTTTAATTTTAATTTCTTAGTCATGCAGATGCCCCTTCGTCTTTAGAATCAGCTTTAGAAGATGCTTCTTTTTTTACTTCTTCAACCACTGTTTCTTTTGCTGTAGCTTCAACTGGCTTAACATCAGCAACTGCTTCTTTTGCAGGAGCTTTTGCATCTTTACCAATTAAACCTTCCATCTTGTTTTCACGCAAGAATTGATCAACATTACGTGTTGGAATGTCTTCTACAGATTCTGGACGAAAATCAGTATAATTCTTTCTTGCATCAATTTTAACTGTTGCAGCTCGAATAATAAGATCATTGTATTTCACATCAAGCAATAATTTAATTTCTTTAAGAAAATCTTGAGGAGAGTCCATTTCAAAACGAACCATATAATACACACCATAATCACGATGTTTTACTGGATACGCTAAACGACATTTACCCCAACGATCGAAAGAAACAAGAGAGCCTTTGAATTGCTTAACAAGCTTTTCAAAATTTTGTTCAAGACCACTTGTTTCATCGCCGGTTATCCCGGGATTTGCAAGCATCAAATATTCGTATTTAGTCATACGATTCCTTTGTGGTTACTAACTGGAAATGCTCTACACTGAGCACTATAAAATAACAATTGGACCAGTTACCTTATTTAGTACACTAATAAGTAAAAATAAGAATACCAGAAAGACTATAAAAAGATAGTTTTTCTGGTATTAAAATGAGCTTAGAGAGAGGAGATTAAGTGAATTTTTGAATTCGCTGAACCACTCTTCCAATAATTCTGAAATGGTCTTTACCTCTAACTAAAGCTGACGGAGCCTGCTTTCTGTTAGGAGATTCAAGAACAATAAAATCTTCGCTAAAAGTAACCTGCATAATAGCCTTAATAGGCGTATCGTTACCATATTCAACTGCAGCAACATCACCTGAGCGAGTCCATACTTCTGGAGAAATAATAAGCATATCGCCCTTAACAAAAGCTGGTGCTAATAAGTTATTATCTATACCTAAGGCAAACATAGATGCATCTGTAGTATTCAACGTTGGTACAAAAATATCTTTGTAACCAGTAGTTGTTTGCATAAGTTGATTATTATAAGGGGACGGATTTGAAGGAATTTCTCCTACAACCGGAACCACCTGTACTTTAAGATCAATATCTGATTTTTCAGGCATACTAACATTACTGTCAATATTGTCTGTTCTTTTTCTACGCTCTGCAAAAAGATCAATTGGACTGATTTCAAAAGCATTCGCTAATTTTTTAAGCGAATCTTCGTTCCAACGTCTTGTTCCGTTCTTTATGTGGGTCAAGTAACTTTCTGACATTCCTGTCTTTTCTGCTAAGATTTTGGTTGTCCAACCTTTTTCTCTTAGTAGCTCCTTGACTCTAAGGGCTGTTGATGACATGATCAACTCCTTAATTTGTTAGCTTTGGTTCGTGATTTGTTAACACTGCGTATTTTCTAATAGAATACAGGTTTTTTAACTCTTGTCAAATGGAAAAGAAAAAATGTTAAGCTCCGCCCCTTTAAACCCAGCTCAATTTGAACAAAAAATGTGGTCCCTACAGGCTTATTTGTGTGGTATAGACGAGGTTGGCAGAGGATGTCTGGCTGGACCAGTTGTAACATCTGCCGTCATTTTACACCCCTTTAAAACCCACCCTCTACTTAAAGATTCTAAAATTCTGTCTGAAAATAATAGGCTTGAGGCTGCAAAGTGGATTTATCAACATTCTTGGCATAGTTTTGGTATTATAGATGCCCATTTAGTAGATAAACATAATATCTATAAAGCTACTCAATTAGCCATGAAAAAGGCACTCTATGGTCTTTTTTCTCATCCTGACGCTCCTCGCCCTGGCCTTATTTTAATCGACGCAATGCCTCTTTCTTTAGCTGGAGAGTTAGAATCTATTAAAATAGCTTCTTTTACTAAAGGAGAAAGTAAATCTATCTCTATCGCAGCTGCTTCTATTTTAGCCAAAGTTAAACGTGATGAGCTCATGAAAAGAATGGATGGTTTTTTCCCTGGATACGATCTAAGCTCAAATAAAGGGTACGGATCAAAAAATCATATGCTTACCCTTAAAACAGTACAGCCCTCCATTATTCACCGAACTACTTTTCTTACAAAGATAAAAACAGGAGAAAAAGATGGTGATAAAAACAGACAAATCAGCCTTTTCTGAAGTTATAGAAAGCTCTCTACAAACCTGGACCGGGCAAAGTTGGGATTGGGACACATTCCCAACCTATGGCTCATTAACCACAATTATTACCCCAAAACGAACCTGGTTTGGGCTTGTTTATCAGGTTTACACAGGATCAACAGACCCTGGACGCACACCTTTTGCTTATAAAAAAACCGAACAAGAATTATTAGCAGAACAACCTCAAATCTTTGAATTTCTAAAAACAACGTTCTCATGCTTAGCACTCGGATTTATGGAACAAGAACGCATCTTTTATCAGGTGCCACCTGAACCACCCAAGATTCATGCTTTTATTCATAAAAGCTCTGTCTTGCTGAGCAAACAGTTTTTTGCCTCTTCTGCCTATCTACCTCTTATTTTTGCAAGCGAACAGATTAAGAACAAAGACGAGCTTTTGCTTGCTATGCTGAGAGAGCAAAAACAACTTGGTATTTTAACCGAAGATAAGCTGTACACTATTATCCAAACTATTTCACTTTTAACCGGTAACGACTATCGAAGAATAAAAATATTCTCTGGCAGACTGGGACTATAGAAATTTATTCATACATAACACAAACGAGTCATCCTGAGTGATTTGAGCTAAAAGCGAGAATTGTATCGAAGGATAGTAAAGAACGAATTACGTCCTTCGATACAACCACCTGTGGTGGCCACTCAGGATGATTCGTATAAACTCTTAATTTATAAGCTCAGTAAGTCAAAATCCCTTACCCTGTTTACAAAAAAAGCACACATGTTATAATTCTAATAGAAATTTAGAAAAATGAGACAAAAATGGAGGTTTTATGTCTACTATCAATAAAAACGTTATTTTAGCTCTTTGTTTACTGGGCGCAACACAAGTAAACGCTGCTGGCACATTTGCTCGTGCGGCAAAAAATCTTGTTATTTCACCTACGGTACTCGCAGGCGCAGCAGCTTCTGGATATATGTACCAACTAGGAACAGAAAAAAAAGATAGAATAAATCAAGAAAAAATAGATACTGCTCAAACACTAAAAAATCAAGTACTTGAAGATGAAAATAAACCACATTTTAACTGGCATCATAATTTATATTATGTTACTCCACCTAATTGGGTGCATCCTAAAGAATGGTATAAAAAAATATTCCGTCCAAAAACTATAGATTCAAAAACTATAGATATTCAAGATAGATGGAATAAACATTCTAAAAAT
>JBLICC010000011.1:0-21565 GCA_047631715.1 Alteromonas naphthalenivorans | reverse complement strand
GTGCTTTTGCGATTCCTTGAACCAGAATTTTTACTCCCCCCTCAGGGATCTTAATAAGCCGCATGATAGAAGATATAGTACCAACTTCATAGAGATCCTTTGTTCCAATTGCTCCGTGGCTGTCATTGATGTTTTTCTTTGCTGCGAGCAAAAGTACTTTTTTGGATCCATCCAAACTTTGGTTAATACCGTTGATAATTCGTTCGTCCATAACAAGAAGAGGCACAATCATGTGAGGAAATACCACCACGTCCATAGTTGGAATAATTGGCAGTGTCTCTATGATCTTCTCTTCTTTACTTACAGCTTTGTTTAATGTCCTCATTGCTTCTCCCCCTCTCTAATGTGTTTGAGCAATTATAGTTTCTAGTTTAAAGATTTTTTTGTTACAAAAACAAGAATTGGTAGAGATATACATGCAAAACACCTTTCTAAAAAGGAGATAATGGAGTATGATCTCCAATAGGCTTAAACTTACAGTTTTTCTTTCGAAAGTTGCGATGAATAGGTTTGTTACATTATCAACATGTAAGCTTGTAAAAAAATTTAAAAAGCAGATAATTCTTAATAATATCTCTATAAATTTTAAAAAAGGTGCAACATATGCACTTACGGGTGAGTCGGGGTCTGGAAAATCAACATTTATGCACGTGCTTGCTGGACTTGATAGTTGTACAGCAGGAAAAGTTTCTTTAGATAAAAGGTCTCTTGATACTTTAAATTCTCGTGAGCGTGCGCAAGCTATTGGTTTTGTTGTGCAAACGCCAACATTAATCTCTGAACTTACAGTATTAGAAAATAGCATACTATCAGCACAATTATTGGGACTTTCTGTTGTAAAAGCAAAACAAAAAGCTCAAGAGTATCTTGAATTTCTTGATCTTATGAATGTTGCTTCATGGCACGTTGGAGCTTTATCTGGAGGGCAGCGCCAACGAGTAGCGTTAGTTCGAACGCTTATTACAGAGCCAGATTTTTTATTAGCCGATGAGCCTACGGGTAATTTAGATGATAAAAACAGTGATCAGTTAATAAAAATTTTATTAATGTGCCAAAAAAAATGGAACATGGGTTTGATTGTAAGCACCCACTGCAAAGATGTGGCACAAAAAATGGAAGTAGTTTTTACCTTAAAAAATGGTATCCTAGTCCGCACTTCATAAATTTATACAAATGTTAAAAAAGGTATCGTATGCAAGAAGCTCTTTCCAAAAAAACTATTTTAAAAAAATTATTTCAAGTTGGTGGAAACACACTTATTAGTAGATTTTTGGGCCTTGCGCGTGAAATTTTATTAATGCGTTTTCTTGGAGTTGGTGTATTTGCAGATGCTTTTACTGCAGCGTTCTTGATTCCCAATTCTTTACGAAAGATTTTTGCAGAAGGAGCTTTAACCGCAGCCTTTGTGCCTTCTTTTATTAATTTATATGAAAAAGGTGGACAAAAAAAAGCTGACGCACTTATGTCCTTGGCATTTATTGCTTTTGAAGGGGTAGTGCTTTTATTGTGTGCTCTTGTTATGTGGAAACCTGCTTTTACCTTGAGTTTAATTGTTCCAGGGTTTTCGCCCGCACAAGTTGCAGCAACTATTCCCTGCTTGCGAATCTTAATGCCTTTTATTTTCTTTTTATCAAGTAGTGCCTTACTTGCAGGAGCTTTGCAATCGGTTAATCACTTTTTTGTTCCAGCATTTTCTCCAGTACTTCTGAATGGTTTTTTTATAGGTGGATTGCTCGTTTGTCTTTCTAGTGGCCTTCCGGTTGAATATTTATGTGTATTTATTTTATGTGGTGGGTTTGCTCAGTTCTTGCTTCACGTCTTTGCCTATCTTTCTCTTGATTTTATGTTTCAGATGCCTAATAGAGAAACATTACGTTCGTTCGGTCACGTACTTTCTAAGTTTATGCTCTGTTTTTTGAGTATGAGCGTTATGGAATTTAATTTAATTATTGATCAACGGTTTGCATCATATCTACATGTTGGTTCGGTAACGCTTATAAAATATGCATCTCGTTTTATGGGTATTCCATTAGGAGTATTTGCGGTAGCATTTTCCACAATATTACTTCCGCATTTTAGTCGTATTTCTATTTCTGATCCTAAGCGATTAAGTTTTTATTTACTTGAGTGCTCAAAGTTTGTGTTTTGGGTAACAGCACCAGCAACCTTTATTATGGGTTTTTTATCAAAAGACATTTTCTTAACATTGTTTGCTTCGTCTTCTTCAAAGTTCCCTGCGCATTTAGTGCCAGAAGCAGGCATGATTTTACTTGGGTTCTTAGTAGGGCTATTCTTTTTCTCTCTTAATAAGATTTTATTTAATTTGTACTATTCGTTTCATGACACACAGCGCCCAATGTATATTGCAGCTATAGCAACGGTATTTAACGCCCTCTTTAACTATATATTGGTTGGTTGGTGGGGTGGCGTTGGTTTGGCGCTTGCCACTTCTTTGTCTGGTTTTGTTCAAATGGTACTTGGATTATATTTCTTAAAACGTTTTCATAATTTTAATTTGCAGATTCCTGAATTTGGGGCGTTTGCAATGCGGTATAGCGCACAGCTGGTATGCGTACTTGTGCCATTTTATTTTTTATATAGCTTTGCACGTAAGATTATGGAGGCAACTTTTGCTACAGGATGGGGTCACTTCTTTATGATTAAAAGTTTTGGATATTGGCTTTGGGTTGCACCAATTATGATCTTGTGTTTCTATGCTCTCTATAAAACTCGAAGAAAATTTGCTATTGAATTATACTTCTTAGATTAATAATATTGTATAAATAAAGAGACTTAAAGCGGCTTCGGGCCGCTTCTTTTTTTGAATTAGGCGTTAAAAAAGCCTCGATTTCTCGAAGCTTAATTTTGGTTGCAGGTTAGAGTGAATTATAGAGTATTCCATGATCCATTATTTTGCTGACATAGCTGTTTGATTTCATGAGAAAACACACCCCATTCATCTTGTCCAACAGATGGCTTAGAATAAATAATAAGAACAATTTCCATTCCTGCAGATTCAGGATAGACAGCTAGATCTTGGCATGCGTGCTTAATAGCTTCAGAAATCCACCTATAATCATTCTTAAATACGCCTCCACCAATAAGCGTTAAATATACTTTTTTAATGCCAAGCTTTCGAGCAACATCAAAGGTTCCTTTATAAGATGCATGCAAAAGAGTACGGGCAAAGTTTTTATATCCTTGAGTATGAGTATTGTTGTGGTATGGGTCTAAGGCAGCAGTTAAGACTTGTGTAATTCTTTGATCTTTATTAAAAACAGGCTCAGCACTATGCCCATTTGCATAGTCGAATGATCTAAATCCGCTTGTTACAGTAACATTATGTTGTACGCCAACTAATACTGTGGATGCAGCATTAAAGATGTTTTGTAGTGACATGTTTTTAAATTGGTTGTCTAAATTTGAATAATAGGGGAAGTAGCCTGCCGATAAAGGGACTGCTCCATTCCAGTTAAAAGATTTTAGTAATTGTATATCTGGCTGAAGGTACATTCTATCAATAATGCCTGGAGTGGCAGAAAGAACAGCTGCTTCTCCCTGGGTATTGTAGTATATATAGTCTGTGATTAAAAATTTTTTTCCTCCATCAGCTTCTAGGCAATCTAAATTAGAAGCTACTTGAAAAAGAGCGCCTTTGTTTGAAGGGTCTGCTTGAAGAGCCGTAATATTAACCTGTCGATGGCCATTTCCTTCGACAACATTAAATGAAAATGAAGAAGAGCCGTTTTTTAGGCAGCAAAATGGCTCTATTTTTTGAGTAAAAAATGATCCTTGCGTTCCATTAAGTGCTTTTTTAATAAGGGTATTTTGTTTTTCTTTTGAAAAAAACTTTACTGTTTTTTCTGGTATCCCTACACATTGTTCAAAAGGTAAAAAGGGAGTTAGGGAGTGTGATTGAGATGGTAAAAAAAATGCTGAAAGAAAAACGAGAGTAAAGAGTTTTACGGTATATTTCATGATGATCCTTTTTGAAATTATATTTAAACGCGAAAAAAGCCCCGATTTCTCGAAGCTTAATTTTGGTTGCGGGGGCTGGATTTGAACCAGCGACCTTTGGGTTATGAGCCCAACGAGCTACCAGACTGCTCTACCCCGCGATCATTTTGATTACTAAAGTGAAGTAATATAAGCATAACAGGCTTTGCCAGCTTGTCAACGCGCAATATAAGCTTAATCAGCTATTTGAGACGATATAATGAATTCTTCAACTTCTTTTTCTGTTTTAAACTCACTCAATGGAAGGTCTTCGTGTACCTGCCAGTAGGCCTGTCCCCCAATATAAATAAGGCTTACAACAACGCTTGCTATAGTAACTAATTGATTTTCTTCTACTGTTTTCCACATAACATTAAAGAAGCTAATATTGTTGAAATCAGGAAGATTTTTATAACTTAACTTATCAATAGTAATTAAAGCATACGGGTCAATAAGTTGTCTTAGCCCTTCTCGTTTTCCAAAACATTTTATTTCTTCAGAAATAGTTTCTGTATCTGGAACTAATTGTTGTAAAAAAAATTTAGTTGTTTGGTATCCGGCAAATGCAGATATCCAGGTGTTGCGAATATAAGGGATAATGTTGTTTATTAAATACGTTTGCAAAACATGTGAATAAGTATGAGGCTGCGCCCAGGTTTTCTTAAGAGCTTCTTTCCAAAACATAGCTTCTATGTATTGTACAGATTCGCAACTTATCATTTCTGAATTAATGACCGCATGCCATTGATTAAGTATTTTTTTTTGTGTTTCGAAGGCTCTTGTAGGGTTTGTTTTATTAAGAGCTTTTATAATTTTTGCACTTTTTTTCATTTGTTCGTAGAGCTGTTGTTCTCTCTCAGTAAATCTAGAGAATGTGTCATTTGCCTGAATAGTGAGAGCAAAAATACTTATAAATAAAAAAGAAAAAAGTTTCTTCATGTTCGTTTTCTTTCAAAATAATGGTCAACAGATCTATACATAAGTGCTTCTTTAATATGTGGTATTGCGAGAGCAGAAGAACCTTCTAAATCTGCAATGGTTCGGGCAACCTTTAAAACTTTATGATAACCGCGCATGCTCAAATGCAGCTTCTCAAATACCTTTTTCATTAGTTGTTCTGCTTCTACAGTTAATATACAAAACTGCTCAACTTGATCAGCAGACATAGTTGCATTGTCAACAGAGGTATTTTTAAATCGTATTTTTTGGGCAGATGTTGCTGCTTTTATTTTTTCTTGCATTGTTGCAGAAGTTTGGCCACTGTTTGTTTTATCTTTAATGGTATCGTATTCAATGCCCGGAACATGAATTTGTAGATCAATTCTGTCGAGCAATGGTCCAGAAAGCTTATCTAAGTATTTATTAATTTGTTGATCAGAACAAGTGCAATCTTTTTTCTTATCTCCGTAATAGCCACATGGGCACGGGTTAAGCGCTGCAACTAATAAGAATGATGCAGGAAAAGTAATTGATTGTTGTGCGCGTGCAATGTTTACCATTTTGTTTTCAAGCGGTTGACGCAAAACTTCTAAAGTATCTCTTTTAAATTCTGTAAGTTCGTCTAAAAATAAAATGCCATTATGAGCTAAACTAATTTCTCCTGGTTGCGGATACGATCCACCACCAACAAGCCCTGCTTGCGATATAGTATGATGTGGAGCCCTAAACGGACGTTGACTAACAACAGGATTGCCTTTGAGTTTTCCGCTGATGGAATATACTTTGCTTGCTTGTAAAATTTGATCAAAAGACATAGTTGGCATAATAGTTGCGAGTCGTTTTGCAAGCATTGTTTTTCCAGAACCAGGGGGACCAATAAATAAAATGTTATGGTTTCCTGCGGCAGCAATGGTTAATGCGCGCTTTGCTTGTTCTTGTCCTTTGACCTGAGAAAAATCTAAATCAGTTTTTTGTTGTATGTGGTTAGGCATAGAATGTGCAACGGGAGTCATAGGTTTTTCACCACGTAAAAATGCAATAAGATCTACTAAGTGCTTTACGCCAAAAACTTCAATATCTTTAATAAGGGCAGCTTCTTGCGCATTTTCTAGAGGAACAATGAGCCTGCTGCGTCCAAGTTTTTTTGCATCGTAAGCAATAGCAAGCGCACCTTTAATGGGTTTAATGGAGCCGTCTAAAGAGAGTTCACCCATAAATAATGTTTCTTCTAAGAATGAAGGTGCAATCTGTAAAAGTTTTGCTGCTTGCAAGATGCCGATAGCAATAGGTAGATCAAAAAGAGTACCTTCTTTTTTTAAATCTGCAGGCGCAAGGTTAACGGTAATGCGTCTGTCTGGAAGTTTAATTCCGCAATTTTTTAAAGCAGTTTGAATACGTTGACGGCTTTCTTTAATCGCTGTGTCTGGTAAACCAACAATAAAGAAATTCATCATGCCAAGTGATAGATCAACTTCAACTTCAACAGTGTGCGCATCAACTCCAATAGTTGTTGCAGAAAATATTTTTGTATGCATCGTTCCCCCTAAAGAATTCTTGATAGTACTATGTATAGCATGCATTGGAGAATTTGTGAAGTTAAGGCGGATAGAAGCCTTCTAGTAGTTTTTTTAATTTTGCTTATAATTACTAACTTATTAGGTGATTTTAAGTTTATAAAAAGGCGGCTTTATGTTTTGGACAAAAAAATATTTTCTTGGGTTCTTGTTTCTTTTAAATGGTGTAACTCATACACAGACTTTGTTGGTTGGCGATAGTGCGGCAGCTACAGGTGATACTTTTTCTTTTAATGTTTTAGCGAAATATTTTAATGCATCGAAGAACAATTTATTTGTTGGTCGAGAGTCGGCAACTAATGCGGGTGATTCTACGAATGTAAAAAAATATGCTATCTCGGGTCTTAATGATGGAGCTACAACTTTTATTCCTCTTGCGCCAGAAAAGTCTTTTGTTAATGGGGTAGAGAATTCTGACAACCCATTATTTGGTGAACAAATTTTAGAACTTAGTTTTTTTACGGGTAACCCTCTTGCTGTTAGAGCGGATGCTCCAACGAATTTGTATTGGCTTGCAAGTGGTTTTTCTCCTACAACTTCTGTTCTTAAGATAGAAGATGTTAAAGATGCTCAAGGTGCAACAGATGCTGCTGGGTCTACCACTGCAGGAATTGTAAAGATTGCTGGTTTTGGATCCTATGCTTTTGCTGCGGTTAAACCGAATGGTGGAGTTTTTGGAGCATCTGGTTCTGGTATTGCATTAATTGCAAAAGCAAGTGGTGGAAAATCACTAGAACAAATTGCAGCAGTTGCAAGGGATGCTGGTGTTAAAGCTGTTCCTATTAATACTGGTATTGCACAGCTCAAGATTAATACCGCACTTGTGTCTATCGATACTTCTATTATTGATATGCATTGGGATGATGTCTTGTGTCGTTTGTATATTGCAGTAAAAGCAACAGGTGATACAGGAGGAAGCGACGGTGCTCTTGGTGTAATTATGGCATATCTTAAGGTAGAAGGGGGAGTGCAAAAATTAAATTTTACAGCATTTGCTCCTGCGGATAGCGCTGTTTTTAACAATAAAACTTATATTATTGGTGGTAGTGGTACAAGTACCGTTGCAGATATTCAAAAAATTAGAACGATGCATACTACAACCGGTGTCAGTTACTTAATTACGCTTGGTAATGCCGATAGTGCAGATGCTAATAAAACAGTAAGTGCATTGCCATTGGTAAATAAACAACCAGCAAGCATTATCGATGGTAATGTTTCTTATCTTATTGATACTGCTCATGGTGCGCTTGCAAGTAAAATAATTAATGTAGGGACAAACTTAAAAGAATACTTTCAAACAACTGGAGAGATCGCTTGTTTTGCGGGAAGAGGTTTTCAGACAGCGGCTTCGGCAACTGCAGATTTAACCATACAGTCAGAAAAACCTGCACAAGTGGGTGACGCAGATGCTCCAGGTATAGTACTTGATATGCAAGTATTTAAAGATACAGTTTATATTTCTGTGAATGGTGATGACAATGAAGCACAGGTTTTTTCTTCGCAAGCTTTATTAGATGTGAATGGGGCGATTAAAGCATGGACTCCATGGCGAGCTGTTATGCGGCCAGTAACTGCAGCAAATAGAGTGTATGGCATGGGCTATCAACCTTCTATTGGTCGCATGCATACTATGGAAGGTTCCGGTTCTACCGCAGTAAAACAAATTAAAACAAGTACATGGACAAAGCCTTCGGCAGATGGATTACTTGGGGGCTCAACAATAGATAGCTCTATAGGGTTCGAGGCATTGCTTGCCGGTGCGTTTACAAAAGAAAATGGTGGCATTCAGGGGCTGTTTGATTTTCCAAAAGAAACAACAGCATTTAGCCAAACAGATAACGAAAAGCTTTCTATGATGATTGCAACGGGATATAAAAAAGTAATGTTCATAGAAACAGGGCAAGATGATGTTTCTAATGATTTTTTACCTCATATAGGTGATTTTAGTCATGCAGATAATATTACTATAACAGATGGTGTACTTGATGCTGTGCGTACTGAAAACACTAAGATTGTTACAATTTCTGGTGGAGTACTCGATACAGTTGGTGCAATTTCTACTGCAACAATTATGAATGCAACAGCACCTAATGGCGGCTACATTATTGTAGGTGGCGTTGGAGGTGTTGCAATTTTACGTGCTACAGCAGATGGCGCTGGTTGGGCTGCTGGAGATTTACAAAAGTCTTTTGTTGGTATTGGAACAAATAAAAGTTTTGCGATAATAGGTTCATATTCTAATGTTCGTAAAGTTATTGCTGATGATCAGTTTTTATATGTGTTAACCAATAAAACGTTTGATCGTATTCCTGCATCTCAGTTAAATGGCGCAATAACCCCAACTGTTTTAGCAACTCCCACAGATTTAGGATTAGCAGTATTTGATAGTTTTTCTGATGTATTGGTATCAAGTAAATTAGCGCTTTTAGCAACAAGTAAAGGTTTGTATCGTACAGGTAATGCTAAAAATATTTCTACAGAAACAAGCGTGGCAAATGTTGATTGGTCAGTTATAACGTTAAGTGAAGGGCCAATTCCGATAACTCGTTTAGTGGCTACTTCTACAACAATGTTAGAAACTGATTTTGCAAAAATTGCTGGTGGCGGCATGGTGTATGCGCTGGCGTCTTCTGTAGGCGATCAGCTTTCTGCTGTGTATCGTTTAGCAACACGAGATATTTCGGCGAGTGCTATTGCCGCAACAACGGTTGAATTTATTCCCGATCATATTTTATCTTCTACAGTTGGTCCATACGGCCATCTTGGTGGATATAGAAATTACTTTACTACGGATGGTGCATTACCGGTTATTACGCAATCAATGTATAATACAACAGCAGCATTGACTCAGGCGTTTTCTTCTCAAATGAGAGCTGGAAATCCCGTTACTCCTCGAGCGTTAACACCTATTACATTAGCTAATGGGCAAACAGAAATAGGTAAATTAGTAAGTAATAGTGCATTGGGTTCTAAAATTATTCCAACTAATGATGGTTCTCTTATTCTTGAATAAAAAGGTAGCAACATGAAAAAACAATTTTTATTATTAGTAGTTTTGGGTTTTGCAACACAGGGCGCTGCTCGTTCAAATATTCTTCGTCCCTATGATGTAAATATGAGGCCAAATTATTGGCAAAAAAATGAAAAAAAACTTTCTATAACGAGTGCATTTGGATTTACACAAAAATCTCGCAATGCAGATGGAGATAAAGTTTCGAGTCCTCAATACTTGCATGCAGATCAAAATGCTCTTGCTATGCTCAAAGGTATGGGGTCAACAACAGAGGCAGCTGCTCTTGCACAACAAATTAATGTTAATGGAGACAATGGTGTACGTGGTCACTATGTAGTTACAGGCGACTATCAAGCACCTTTAAATATTGTTCTTGCAGGACATTATCATTTTTGGAATGAGTGGACTATAAGTGCTTTTGTGCCATTTTATCAGATGAAGTTTGATAATGTATCATGGGTAAATCAAACCAAAAATGTGACGGGTGATGATGCATTAACGCGTTCTCTTTTAACCGACAATTTTTTTTCTAAGGTGAGCCAGTTGGGAGATAATTTAAATCTTGAAGATTGGAAACAAACTGGTATTGGCGATGGAACTCTTATGGTTTCTTGGGTACGTAAGTTTTTTCAAAATAGACCATGGTTAAGACAGGTAAACGTGAATGCTCGAGCAGGAATATCGTTTCCAACAGGTATTAAGAAAGATGAGAATAAAGCGTTTTCATTACCATTTGGTAACGATGGGGCCTATGCGATTCCATTTAGTGCAGGGCTAGACTTACGATTTAAAGATTGGTGTTGGGCTGGTGTTGATATTTCTTTTGAACATATTTTTAGTCATACCAAAGATCGTCGTATCATGACCGATGTATCACAAACTAACTATCTATTCTTACAAAAATCGAGCACACGTAAAGAGTATGGATTTGTTCAAATGTTTAATTTGTATGTAGAGCCTCAAATTACCAAAGCCCTTTCTGTGCGTTGTGCGTATCAGCACACCAAGCATGGCGATGATAAATTGTTTGTTCTTTCCGAAGATTTTTCTAGCATTACGGCAAACAAAGCTGCAGAGCTAGAAGAATGGACAACTCATAATGTGTTTATACAAGGTAAGTGGGATAAGGAACAATCTAATCCTGATGCTTTATTTAAACCTCAAGCTTCTGTGTTCGCTCAAATACCATTTAATGGCAGACGTTCTTTGCAAACAGCTGCTGTAGGTTTGAGCATTAGTCTTGGATTTTAGCGAAAACCCCATACAAAAGCATAAAATATAAATTCGTAGGTTATTACTAAATATCCTCCTCCAGCAATAAGAAATGCTCCACGAGCTGCATTATCGATAAAGCTTCTAGGGTGCTTTTGTTTTATTAAAAAGCACTTTTTTAGTTTATGAAGAAGTGCTGTATTGTTTCGGTGATTTCTCTTTGTTTTTGAAAATCGCTTTATAGTTATTTTTTTTAGTGCATGTTCTTGATTATTTTTCTTAGAAACAATACTGCAATCGATTTCTAAGAAAATATTTTTTTCTTCTCTAAATGGATCTGTAGATTGAGTTATTTTAAGAAAAAACATTTCAGGGTTTTCTTCTACTAAAAGAGTTTTAAAGAAAACGCCTTGTTTGTTATAAAGCTGTATATGTGCTTTATATTCTTTAATATCATCCTGTTTTGTGATGCCGTATTGCTTAAGATGATTGTGTTCGAAGAATCTTGCCGTATCGAGTGCAACAAAACCATAAAACGCTGTCATTGCTCCTAGCGACATTATTGGCACAATTAATTCTGCAGGCTTTGTTTCTTGTGGTATTAGTAACCCGCCAAATAAAAGTAGCGTTAAGAATAGAGATTTTTTATTCATATATCATTCCATCTAATAAGTAGTTTTAAAAATATAGATTATAAATTCTTTTAAATTTAAAGAGTGCTTTTTAAGCAAAATATGTTCCAATTGAGATAGCATTAAGTAGGTATAGCGATGCGTTAGAAAGTTTATGATAGGTTGTAAAAATCCATCCAAATGATAGAAGTGTGTATTTGATATTGTTAGGAATTATGTTTTTTGGAACGAGTAATGCATTAACAAGTCTATGAGTAAGTTTTCTTTCAGAATATTTTTTTTGCTCAATAGGATTAAGTATATAATTTCTATTATTAGTGAGTATTACTGTAAGTGTTATTCTTATAAAAGAATTTTGATTATAATAAAAAGAATTTTGAGAAATAGTATTAAGTTCTTTTATTAAATAGTATGGATCACTAGCAGTTATTGTTTGATGTGCAATGTCTATTTTTTTTCTTTTTTCTTTTTTATACGTAGTAACCAAAGCTTTGTAGGATTTTATTCTATCTTGATCTGTAAGAAAACTAGCAACGCGAGAAGGATAAAATGCATTGTAGATCGTTGCTGTTGTAGCAGCACCGGAGATCATAGCCGCTATTTCTGGGATAACAACTAAAAAGATAGGTCTTGTTTCTTGTGGTGTAAATAATCCGCCAAGTAAAAGTAGTGTTAAAAATAGAGATTTTTGATTCATAGAATAATACCCTTAAATAAGTTTGATTTATGCTCTTAGAGCTTATATTAAGGATACAGGTAGAAGTGTGATAGCGCAAAGGGGTAGAGGGTTTGAGCTTATTTAAGCCAGAAAAAAGGGCCCATGAAGAGCCCTTAATTTTTTAGTAGTAAAAACTACTTATGCTTGTGCTGGAGCTTGAAGTGTAATAGTTGGTTGCGGCATAAACTTTAAGCATTCTTGATATTCTTTAAAGTCACGAGACATTTTAAATGTTTTTGGATCAATGCTTTCCATACTTTTTGCGGTTTCAACAAAAAATACAGAAAGATTTTTTTCTAAAACAACAAGTGCATTAGTTACTTCTGTTACAGAATGATTATGCGCACGCTTGATAGTTTCATTAGCAGCTTTGATTTCTTTATACATAGTGCTATCTGTTTTTTCAAATGCAGAAGCAAATCCTTCTGTAAGCAATCTTTGAAGCATTAAAATGCCGCTAAACTGTTGTGATGGCAGAGACCAAGAATGGTTTACAAGAAGATCAGCAGCTTTTTCAAGAGATTTTTTATCATTAAATTTAACGATATTATCTTCTGGCTTCATAGAATCAGCCCAAGCGAAAAAGTTTTCAAGAGCTTTTTCTCTTTGCTCTTGAGTATATTTTTTAGGTTCTTTGATCATACTAGAAAGTTCTTTTACAATAGATCCCATTTTTTTACTACATGGACGAGGATCAATTGTAGAAAGAGCTGTCATACTATCAAATAATTCAAATAATATAATTGACTCTATCTTTCCTGCTCCAACTTCGATAGCTTTGGCTGCCATAGGAATATAAGGTTTTACCTTAGGAAGTGAAGGTTCTTTAGCTTGAACATTTTGTGCAACAAATGTGCTTGCTATAAGAAGAACGGTAAGTTTTAATGTGCGGTTGATCATGGCAACCCTTTCCTGTAAGGATGTTTAATAGTTAGTGAAAGGGTAACGATGGGAAGGATAATGTCAATACTAGCTTAGGATGACACCATCGGTAATAAGGCCATGTTTGCTAGCTCTAATCTTTGCTTCGGTTTCGATGAGTACTTCGGCTAATCGCTCTACTTTTTTTTGTAATCCCGCTTCTTGTTCAGGGGTTTCGAGCCATGCAACTTTACGATCTTTTAGATCTTGTTTGATTTTTTCACATGTTTCAAGATCAAGTTGGCTGCCAACAAGTTCCATAAAATAAGCGTAGCGTTCTACTAAAGACCAATATAAATCGTTAGCATCGAGCTCGTCAGGAATAACTTTTTTCTTATGAAGTCGTTCGATGGCAGAACCAATTGATTTAAACGAAGCCCATGTTTGAGCTTGATCTACTGGAGACCAAACGAGTTTGTCGGATGTGCTGGTTAATAATCGTAGCAAAGTAAACCGAACTCGTTCTGGAGTAGTTGCTTGTGCTATTACCTTATCGCTTAATTCTTTAGAAAGATCATCAAAAAATCTTAATGGATTTTGCTGGAGAAAAGTAAATTTACTCTTAAAGGCATGAGTGACATGAGTTTTAATTTCTTGCCAGAGAGGCATTTCTTTTTGTGCTAATTGATATTCAAAGTATGGTGTTGTTTGAAGTAGTAATCGTTCAAATGCCGGGGCGCTCACATAAGAAGACATTTTGAGTTTTTGATTAAAGAGCCTCAAAACCCCTTCGGTAAATTCAGGAGATTGCCCTGCTTGTTGGCCATATTCCATAAATTGTGCAAGATGCGTAAAGTTGTGTGGCAGGAAATCGGCACCATATTCTCTTCTATTAAAAGTATGGGCAAAGAAGGAACTTATGCCACTGTGAGTAAACTCGATGCGATTAAAAAAGAGATTGAGTTTCTTTTCGTCTTCGGCACGGTGAGTTACTGTGATGGGAGTGATTGTTGCATTAGGAACGGATAAGTATTCCGTTACTTCTTGTTTGGTTATTACTGGAGCAGCTACTTCTTTGGTGTAAGAGCGCTTGCGCCCTCGCTTACGGCCACGTTTAGGATCTTTTGTTGCTGATGGTTGATTAGTTTCTTCTTTTACACTATGTATAGAAACAGTACACATAAGTAGGCCTAAAAAAAATAAATGTGTTATTTTCATGTCAGGTCCTTCGTTATAAAGGTCAATTTAGGTAGAGTGTACCACAGAATCGATTTTGACAGTAAGACTATGGAAGAAAAAGGTTTTTAAATGGCTTTGTATATGTATCAAGCATTTTCTCGAGATGGCAAAAAAATTAAAGGCCAGCTTGACGCACCTTCGCCTGGAGGGGCTCGAGAATTATTACAACGCAAAGGATTGTTGCCGATCTCTATTCTTCCGGCAGCGCAAGCAGCAAAAAAAGAATCTTTCTTTCAACGTATCTTTTCTCGGTCGGTACCTCTTAAAGAAAAAATATTATTTACCAAACAACTGGCAGTGCTTTTAAAAGCAGGTATTCCTCTTTTAGCAGCAGTTGAATTATTGCAAGATCAGTTTGAGGGCAAGCTCCATAGAGTTTTGGTAACCCTTAAAGATGGCCTTAAAGAAGGTCAATCACTTGCCGATGGCATGCAGCAGTATCCGCATATATTCGAAAATATTTATGTGCAGCTTGTGCGCGCGGGTGAAGCCAGTGGTCGGCTCGAAGTTATTTTAGAACGATTAACGCAATTTCTAGAGCGTCGAGATGAGATACAGAAAAAAGTAGGCTCTGCTCTTAGAGGTCCTATAATACAACTGGCAATGATTGGTGTAGTAGTAGTTGGTTTAATGGTATCAGTAGTTCCACAACTTGCGGGTACGTTTACTAGTCAAGGAGCAGCGCTACCTTTGCCAACACAAATTCTTATGGCTGCATCTGATTTTTTAGTTTATCACTATGTATTATTACTTATTTTATCTATTGGTTTTTGGTTATCTTTTTCGTATTGGAGTTCAACGCCGTCGGGGGCTCTGCTCATTGATAGAATAAAATTACGATTGCCAATCGTTAGTCTCTTTACGCGTATTGGAGCTGTTGTACAATTTAGTAAAACATTGGGAATGCTTTTGGAGGGTGGGGTTAATTTGTCTCAAGCGCTTACTATTGTATGCAGCATTGTTGATAATCGAGTGCTTAAAAAAGCATTAGAAGAAGCGCGCGAAAAAATTGTAAAAGAAGGTAAAATAGCAGAGTATTTAAAACAAACAGGTATGTTTCCTCCTATGGCAACCTATTTAATTCGCACGGGGGAAGAAAGTGGTGCGCTTGATACTATGTTATTAAATGTTGGTAGAACATCTGAAGAAGAATTATCTGAATTGGCCGATACTTTGACAACGTTATTAAATCCCATTATTACTGTTCTTATGGCAGTTGTTGTTGGTTTTATAGTAGTAGCAATTGCAAGCCCAATAATGAAAATGGGTAGTTTAGTACAATAATTTTAGAAAGGTTTTTATGTCACAAACATTAAAAAGTGGTTTTGGTATGATAGAAATTGTAATTTATGTTGCAATTTTAGCTGTTTTAGCAACTATCGCAATACCAAGTTATATGTCATACATGAAGTCTACCGCGATTGCTACAACAAATGGCAATCTCTCTTTGCTTAAGAATGAAATGAACCGTTATCATGCCGACATGGGAAGATACCCTCGATCATTAGATGATCTTGTAGATAAACCGGATGCAGATGAGCCTGGTGCAAAAAGATGGAATGGTCCTTATGTGGATGTTAAAGGTGGTGGCTTACCTCAAGATGGTGATAAAAATGACTTTGTGTATGAGTTAACTCCTGGAGGGGCACATCCGTATGAGCTTTATTCTTATGGTCCAGAAGGTGAAGATGCTCCTGAAGATGACAGGATCAGTGCCTGGTAACACAAAGCCTGGATTTGGGCTTTTAGAAATTGTAATTGCATTGGCAATTCTTGGTGCACTGACTTCTTTAGCCGTTCCCAATTATTTACGACAACAAGCTGGTTATGAACGTAAAATATTTGTAACCAGCCTTAATGCTGTAATGAGTGAAGTCTTTCAGCAAACGTTGATGACGGAAAAAATTGGACGAGTTAAATTAGATTTTAAACAGCGTACTATTACGGTTGAACAAGAAGTTGACGACTTTGATGAAGAGGGAAAAAAAGATTTTAAGCCAGTATTGTTGCATTATGCCAATGCTAACTACCGATGGCCCGATTCATTTAATATTAAGCAGTTTTTTATCAATCGTAAAGATGAAGTTGCAGCTCGTGGCATGCATGGTGATACGGATGCAGTTTGGTTTTATGTAATGCCTTCTGGAATGGCACAAGAAGTTATTGTTAATATTTTAGATGTTAAAGATGAAACTGCTGACAATGACGGAACAGAAATGAGTTTGGTATTAAATCCATTTACATTGCAATTTAGGGTATATCATGATTTTCAAATTCCATCATCATAAAGGTTTTGCCCTTATGGAGGTCATGTTAGCATTAGCTACGATTGCTATTTTGTTAACTACGTTGATGATGGTCCAAACAAAAGTTTTTCAACGAGTTATTACCAGTTCTTATAGAGTTGATCGTTTTTATCACATTAAAAATATGTTTTTAGAAACAAAAATTAAGCCGCTTGAAGATGAACAAACTATGTGGAAAAAAACGATTAAAGATCCAGAGCTAATATTGAGGTATGAAAAAAAGCCTGTACATAAGCAATCTGAGCTTGCGCGTTTTACGGGATTGTTTCAAGAAGTTGCAACGGGTCAGTGGCATGAGTGGGGAAAAGATAAAGAGTACGATGTTATAAGTTATCAATTTGATCCGCCAAAGAAGGAAAAAAAAGATGAAACTGAATAGAGGGTTTGCCCTTATAGAAGTTCTTTTTTCTTTAACAATAGGCTCGATTTTAGCATTATTACTTTTTCAAAGTATAGGATCGATGAGTAAAACATATCAAAAAATATTTTCGGTTTCTTCTGTTCAACGTCGATTTACTTTAGTGCAACAACAGTTTGCTCGAGATTTTTCTGGTATTGTTGCTCCCAAAATTAGTTTAGATGATGAACGTGGTTCAGATGAAAAAAAAGGTTTTGATTTTGATCAAAAAAAAGATGATAAAAAAAAGGCAGAAGTAAAAACAGATAAAGATAAAAAACAAAATAAATCAAAAACTTATCGCATTCCTCATGTCTTTTTTTCTAAGAATGATAGTAAGGGTAATTGTTCTCAACTTACTTGTCTTACTACTAATCCTGTAAGTGTGTATGGGCAATCTACGCAGCGCTTAGTTCGTGTTGTGTATAGTTTAGAACCAGATCCGGAGCACGAGGGATTGTTTTTGTTGGCGCGTCAACAATCAGACATTCTTGATTTTAAAGAATTTTCAAAGCAGGGTGTAAAAGCAATTAGAAAGTTTACAATTTCTGATAGTATAGAAAAATTAAAAATTTCTTTCTTGGTTCCAAAAAAATCTGATAAAGAATCAAAGCCGTTAACCGAAGACGATAAAAAATTGTCTGAAAAAGAAAAAAAGAAAAAGTTTAAAGTAGAGCGCCATCTTCAGGCACTTAACGATTGGCCTTATTTTGAGGATGAGAAAGAAGAGAAAAAGAAAAAACGCCCTTCTGTTCCAACGTTTATCAAAGTAGAAGCAACCTTTGTCGATGAACAAAAACGCCCTTCTGATTTTTTATTATGGTATGCGCCGTTATATGATGCTCAATCAGTTGTGGTAGAAGATGCAGCAACATTGCCTTCGATGAGTGAAATGTATCATCGTCAGTTTATGGAGCATAGACAAAAAGATATGCAATCGATGCGTTACGGTATGAGGGAGCAGCATGGTTAAGCGTGGGTTTATTCTTTTTTTTACTATGATTATGCTTGCAATGGGCACTGCAATTATTACGCAAGTTTTTTATACGGGTAATCTTTTTAATTCGTATGTAGCCATTACGCTCGACAAAGAGCGTGCACGCGAACTTGCTCTTGGGGGTGTTTCTGTTGCCATGTCTCAACTTATGTTGCTTGATAAAAAATTATCGCCACCAAAAGATAAAGAAAAAGATGAAAAAGAAAAAAAGAATTCTGATGGGCAAAAGCGATCTGATAATCAAAAAAAACTTTTAGAGGTCATGCTTCAAGTTCAAAATAGATGGCAGACATTTATATTAAATCATGAGACCGATGGAATTGATGCAGAACTTAAAGTATGCATTTCTTGTGAGAATGGAAAAATAGATTGTAATAAATTATATAATTATGAAGTAGGTAAATTTCTGTCTCCTCAAGGTAAGCCGACTGATCCTCTTTTTAAGGTTTTGGGAGAGAAGTTAGCTCCTCTGTTAAAAAACAAAAATATTACTGATTCTGTAAAAACTTTTATTGATACGCAAAAGCGGCCAATATTTACGGTAACGGAATTTTTAAAAAATAAAAAAATAGCAGAAGCCTTTGATAATCGTATTTTTTATATTCCACAGCAGTCGGTACATTCGGGTAAAAGTGACGATGTTGATTCTAAAAAATTACCATTAAATGCTTATTTAGCAGATGTTTTTACTGTTCAGGGAGAGGGTACGATGTGCATGTGGTCACTTTCTTCTTCTCTACAAAAAGCTTTTGGGTTATATTCAGATAGAAAAATGACTCAAGAGCGAGCAAGAGAAATTGTAAAAAAAGTTATTCCTTCTCAAATAAAAAACATTGAAAAATTGAGTCAGGCGCTGGAAACTATTTATGGAGGTAAAAATAACGCTTTAGCTAAAGAGTTTCTCTCATTTTTAGATCCAAAATTTGAGCCGCGCTTGTTTTCTGTGTTATGTTATGCAAAAGTTGGAAGAGTGGGACAAACGCTCCTTGCCGTCCTGGAAAAAAATCCAATAAAGGACGGGGAAATTATAAAAATGATAAAAATTAATTGGATTTGAGCGAAAAAAGGGAACGATGAGAATTAATACAGAAACGAGTGTTGGTATATTTGTTCTCGGAGCACTGGCAATCTTTTTCTACATGACATTTCAAATCGGTGTGTTCCGTTTGGATACAGGAAGTTTTAGATCGCATCCTGTTTTTTTTACAGATGTATCAGGGCTTATTCCTAAATCAGATGTAAAAGTTGCGGGTGTAAAAGTTGGGTGGGTCCAAGGAATTTCATTAATTGAAGGTGCTGACGAGTATCGAGCAAAAGCTACCATCATGATTAATAAACGGTACCAATTGCATTCAAATGCATCGGCTATTGTGCGTCAAGATGGATTACTCGGAAACAAATTTCTTGAGTTAAACCCAGGTGATTCAGTTTTGCCAACGCTTAAAAAAGGTCAGCCTCTTGGGTCTCTTGGCCAAGCTCCAACTTCTATCGATACGCTTATTCAAAAATTTGGAAGAGTGGCAGATAACATAGAAGATATTACTGAGTCCGTTAAGGCCACAGTAGGTGGGGTTGATGGACGCATTGAATTAAAAGAAACATTTAAAAATATTAATGTTGCAGCCGATAAAATTGCGAACTTCTCTACAATTATAGATCGTATTGCAACACGCAACGAAGATGATATTAATGCTGTTGTGGGTGATATTCGAGAATTTGCGCGCGAACTACGCGTGGGGTTCCCTCCACTGCAAGAAGATATTAGACGTATTGCTAATCAGCTTGAAGTTGACGTGTTGCCAGCATTTAAAGATGGCATAGAAAAAATTGCAAAAGTATTTGATCGCGACTTTGGTTCTGTAGCTGGAAAATTAGAAAGTACAGCAGATGCTATCGAAGAAGCAGCATTGCAAACGCGAGATGGCTTTAGAAGCATAGAATCAGTTGCCGATAAAATTAATGAGGGAAAAGGCCTTATTGGTAAATTGGTTAACGAAGATCAAACCTATCAAGATTTAAAAGTTGCAGTACAAGGTCTTAAAAATTATTTTTCAAAGATAGAAAGTTTAGGCATTGTATTTGATTGCCATGTTGAGTCTATGTATCGACCGGCAGAGAATTTTGTATTTAAAGATGCAAAAGGATATTTCGATGTTCGAGTGCATCCAAACGAAGATCACTTTTATCTTATGCAAATGGTAGGATCTCTTAAGGGATCAGTAAAGCGAACTGATGTTGAAATTATTAAAAAAGATCCAAATGGAGTTGCTTATGTACTTGGAGATATGAATGTTGATGATAACTTTAAGTGGGCGTATCCATCTAAATACGAAGAAATTAGACGTGAGCGCGATACCTTTAAGTATGGATTCCAGTTTGGTAAAACATTCAGAGAACTTGCATTTAGATTTGGACTGTTCGAAAACACTTTTGGTTTAGGTGTTGATTATGACTTACCATTTGGAAATCAAAACGTGCGTTGGGTATCATCGTTCGAAGCGTTTGACTTCCGAGGTAGAGATCGTCTTAATGATGAACGCCCTCATTTGAAGTGGATTAACCGTCTCTTCTTCTTGCGTAATCTCTACTTTGATTTTGGCGCAGATGACTTTATTAGTAAGCATAACTCGAACATGTTTATGGGAGCTGGTATTCGTTTTGGTGACGACGACATTAAATACTTTGTGTCTCGCCTTGGTCTAGGCGGCGGTGGCAACTGAGGGTAATGTTTGAGATTTAGTAAAACGATATTCCTTTGCCCAGTCAAAGAAGAGTGCTTTTAAGTATGCAAGTCTTTCGAGTCGATTCTTTGCAATAGCAGTCATGTCTTTGCCAGGTAATATTTTGGAAATTCCCAATCGTTTTGTTTGGTTAATGGTCCATATATAATTTCTGAGTATGCGTGTTTCTTTGCTTATTTCTTCTATAAATTGGGTCATAGGGTATACATGATCCGCAGGGTTTCGCTTATTAATATGCCGCGCTTGAATGTTTTCTAGTAATTCTTTAGAGAGTTTTAATCGTGGCAATGTAATAAGTTCTTCGAATGTTGATTCGTACTTCCAGTTACTCCAACTCTGTTTATTCGATAATAATTCTTTAGTTCGATAAGAAAGTAAGTAGTAAGTACCATAGCTGGTGGCAATAAGTACTGTTGTGCCAATCACTATATTTTTTACAGTAAAAATACGAGAGCTTAAACTATTCTGTTGAGCTATATATTGTCCTGTATTATGACCAGGTATATTTTGGTGTTGAGCAGCATTTTGTGTTGCAGATGATAGATGACGTTGATCAGCTTTGTGATGTGCATCTTGTAAATTATCTTGAGCATTTTGCTGATCAGAGTCTTGGAGATTGTCTTGTTGGCTGTCTTGTGTGGAATCTTGAAGATTATCTTGAGCTGAAATTTGAGCAGAATCTTGATTAGAGTCTTGGGTGTTGTCTTGATCATTCTGTTGAGCGGCATCTTGCCAACTATCTTGAGCGTTTTGTTGAGCGGCATCTTGTAGGTTATCTTGCCAGCTGTCTTGAAGCGTATCTTGTAAGTTCTCTTGCTCAGAAAATTGCTGTGTATCTTGTGTAGCGTCTTGTGTAGCGTCTTGTGTAGCGTCTTGTGTAGCGTCTTGTGTAGCGTCTTGTGTAGCGTCTTGTGTAGCGTCTTGTGTAGCGTCTTGTGTT
>JBLICC010000010.1:0-22641 GCA_047631715.1 Alteromonas naphthalenivorans | reverse complement strand
ATATGAGGCATCCTAAGGTAATAACAAAGATACCAAGAAGTGACTGCAAAGATGTTGTATTACCTAAAAGATAATAACTAAGAGGATATAATAGAATTCCAAGTTGCAGTACGAGCGTTATTTGAGCAAGCGTATAATTTGCCATTAAATACCCATAGAGAAAAGCGATTCCTACACGTAATACTCCTATGAAGCTATATAAAATAATGTTGTCAGTAAGTATTTTTGTAAGATTTGTAAATCCAATAAACAGAGAACCTGTCTCTATAGTTTTAGTTATAAGGAAGAAAAGAGGAAAAAAACTGTAGGTTAAAATAAGAGTTAACAAGCAGGTGAATATTTTATTATACGATTGTTTTATTTTAATATTGTAAAAGATATTAGTTAAAATACTTGTTAGTATGCATCCAAAGGTAAAAAGAGAAATCATTGTATATCCTTAGGCTAGAATGTTTTATAGCAGGCTGAGTAGTCCCCCTGCAATAATTAGCACAGTAGCTACTATTTGAGGAGGCCCAACTTTTTCTTTAAGAAATGTTGAGGCAAGAAATAGGGTGAAAGGTATTTTACATTTTTCGATGATGGTTAATAAAAGTTTGTTTTGTACACTTTGAAATACAATAATATAAAGTAAAAAGGTTAAAGCTTCGAGAAAACTATTGAGTAAGATTAATCGAAAATTATTTTTTCCGTACAGTTTCATTTCTGTGTAAGAAACTCTTTCTACAATAAAGAAATAAAGAAGGTAGGGAATAACTATAAACGGTATGCCACCCATAGCATAATGGAGGACCGTGTCAAAATGTGTGTATCCAAGATCACGAAAATTAAGAGCAGTGTGAATACTCTTTGTTTCCCAGGTTTTGGTAGAAACTATAAATATAAGAATAGTTCCGGTTACTTGAAAAAATGCTCTCAGTGTTCCTACAAGATAAAGTTTAGGAGGTATTGTGGCAAGTGGTTTAAGGATGTTATATTCTAGTTTTTTTAAACCTGCTGTTACAGCTCCTATTGTTACCAAAAAGATTCCTAATATTGTGGTAAGAGTAATTGGTTCTCCAAGAGCAAAATAATATAAACTAGAAATGGGAATAGCTATTTGAAAAACTAATGCAGCCTGGGATATAGGAAAGTTATTAAGAATATAAAACAGCATTATGTTAGCAAGTATCAGGTCTGCAGAGCGTAGTAAATAAAAAGGAATATTTTCACCCGAAAAATGGTACAGTGATTTTACTATAGTATAGAATGTTTGTCCTTGGTAGAAAGACATACTAAAAAATCCTATATATACAAAAATATACATTATCGGTAATGTCCAAAGCACAAAAAGACTTTTTTTATCTACTTTTTTTAAAATGATTGAACAGGTGCTGTAGATACCAACACAAAAAAGAAATAGAGATAGATTAATAAAAGAAATCATTGCATATCCTTAGGCTAGTTGATCGTTACAATTCTAGGTTTAAAAAAATATTATTAAATATTTTTATGATACTTGATTAAATAGATAAAGACTCATGAAATTTTTTTGTTTAAAGTATTGCAATTACGATGCTTCCAAAAAAGATAAATACGGTACCAACTATTTGAGGTAATGTTATTTTTTCTTTGAGATACCATACTGCAAAAAAGAGTGCGCAGGGTATTTCTAATTTAAAAAGAGCGCCAAGTGTTGCTTTATTTGGAATTATTTGAAATGCATAAAAGTATGCACCAATTGCTGTGTAGAGAAAAACTCCTCCTATAATGATAGAATAAAAATTTTTTTGTATTTTATTACTTACTTGAGAAATAGAGAATTTTTCTAAGTATAAAATATATAATCCAAAAATTATAATAATAAAAGAGCTGGTTCCTATTTTAAAGTAAATAGCATTTTCAAAATTAGAAAATATTATGCTAACAGGAATGTCACGATTTATAAAATCGTGAATAGAAAGGGTTTCGAATGTTTTTTGTGAGGCTGTAAATGTAATAAGTTGAACTAATAGATTAAGACTATAACGTAAAATTCCTAAAAAATAGAGAGCTAAGGGAATAGTGAGAAAAGATTTAAAAATATTAGGGAATTCAAATTTTTTAAATCCTGAAATAATTGATCCTAGTGTTATTATAATAATTCCAATTAATTCAATTGATGTAGTAGGGTTGCCCATTGCATAATATCCTATAACAGTTAAAGGTATACCTAATTGAGATACTAATATAACTTGTGAAAGGGAATATTTATCAAGTAGGTAAGCTAGTGTAAGAGTTCCTAGAAGCATAGATATGCTAGCACATAGATAGAGAGGTATATTATTTGTTAAAATAGTTGCTAGAGCAGTTTGTGTTTGAGATATAGAATGATTTGTAAATATCTTAAAGATACAGAATAAAACTGGGAAAAGAATATAGGCAATAATCAATGAGGCTAAACAGGTAATTTTTTTTTCATGAGATTTTTTGATAATTAATGAATAACATATACTACTAGCAATACTTATTGATACGCTTATAAATGAGAGAAATGATATCATGTTTATATCCTTTAGGCCCTTAGGCTAGTTGATCGTTACAATATACTTAAAACACTACCCGTAAGAATAACAACTGTTGCAACTTTTTGAGGAAAGGTTATTTTTTCATTAATTAAGTATGAAGCAAAAAGAAGAGTGAGAGGGATTTGGCATTTACCAAAAATAGCCATTAAGAATTTGTCTGCAATATGGCCAAAGGCATAAGCATAGGCAAAATAACTAAAAGCCATAATGCTTCCATTGAGAAGCACAAGAGACCGATGCTCTTTTGCATAGTCTGCCATATCGGTAAAAGTAATTTTTTCCACAATAAAGAAATATAAAAAGTAGGTGACTAAAACCCAAGGAGCCATTCCAATTGCATAATCGATAGTGGTGTAAAAGGTAAGATGGGTTAAGTCAAAAAATGGAGCATGTTTTAGAATATGATGTAAAGCTGTTGTTTCTGTAGTTCGAGTTGACACTGTAAAGAGTAATAATGCGCCAAAAACTCGAGTACATGCTTTTAAAATACCAACAAGATAAAGTTTGGTAGGGATAGCAAAAAGAGGTTTGAAAATATTAGGAAATTCGAATTTTTTAAATCCAGAAATAATGGCTCCTATTGTTACTATAACGGTACCAATGACAACATTAAGAGTAAGTGGGTTGCCTAAAAAAGTAAAACAGATTGCAGAAATAGGAATAGCCATTTGTAAAACAAGAATCACTTGCGATACAGGAAAATTATTAAGGAGATAAAAGAGTAATATATTGCCTAATACAACACTTATGCTTCGTATTATATAGAAAGGAATATTGTCTGTATAAAGATTTAAAGTAAATAAAACTGTTTGATAAAAAGTTAATCCACTGTGCATTTTTACTATGAAAAAACCAATATGAGCAAAAACGTACATAAAGAGCATAGTCCATAAAACCAGAATATCTCGTCTCTCTGCTTTCTTTAAAATAACTGCTGCAATGCTCGATAATAATACAAAGCTCGAAGCAATAATAAAATTAAATAACGACATCATAATTGCGTTCCTTTTTTATTTCGTAATTTTAAGCGAATAAAGTTAGCATGCCTCCGCATACAATTATTGAGCAGCCAATAATTTTTGGATGGGTAATTTTTTCTCCGAGTGTGTAGTAACTTATGAATAAAATGGTGGGAATGGTGAGTTTTCGAAGAGCAATTAATATATTTTTATCTGCAATGTTTTGATACGCTGTTTGGTAAGATACAATGGCAATTAAAAACACAGCACTAATGGTTATAATTTCGCGTGCATTGTAAAATGGATGAGTAAGGATTTCTAAACGATGTTTTTGATATATAAGCAAATAGAGTAAGAATATAATTGTTATAAAAAATCTTACTCCAACGGTATAATAGAAGGGGTGATGAAAAGAAAAAGGCACATCGTAAACGTTTTTAAAAACACTATCTAACCAAGCAATAATACCTTCTGTAACAGTTGTTCTGTGTGTGCATAAAAAAGTAATGAGCATCACGCTTGATTCAAGAAAAGCTTGTAATACACCGCTTGCAAGTAATTTTTGTGATATTTTTTTAATATCTTTAAAGGGTTGAGCAAAAGAAAAAGTTTCCATGCTCGATATAATTGCTCCAATAAAGATAATAAAAACACTGGCGAGTACCAGCGACGAAGAACTGTTTCCTAAAGCAATATATCCAAGAGTAATAAAGAGTATGCTCATTTCTATAACAGGGGTAATCAAAGAGACTTCAAAATGATCCATTAAGTAGTTTAAATGTGCAATAGAGATTACAAACATACAGGCTATTAAAATATAAAGTGGAACATTAGTAAAAGTAAAAGTAAATAAGAGTTGTTCAAGAGCTTTTACATCATGTTCAAAATGGAGTTTGCGTATAAAAAAAATAGTTACATAGCCAAAGTAACTAATGGTATTAATCCAAAAAAAAGTAAGCATTCTGTGCTTTGATGGTTTGAGTGAGATCATGTAGAATGAATAGGATATAATAGAAATAATACAGAAAAATAAACCAGTATTAAAGTGCATAACTACTCTCCTTAGGCATGCAATATTTTACGAAAGGCGTGTAATATTTTACGAAAGGCGTGCAATCTTTTTTAAATCTTCTTCTCGTCCTGCCATCAACAGCATATCATCTTCTTGGATAGCATATTCTCTATCGATAGGAATAAAGTCATCACCTTCTTTGCGAGCGATACAGCGTACTTTATAATTTTTAAATATTTCTAAATTATCAACTTCAATACCGATAAAGCTTGGTGGTGCTTGCAGTTGACTGATAGAAAATTGTGTGGTGATTCTAAAAAATTGAGAAAATGGAGAACTGAGTTGTTCTGCTAAACGTACACCAATATCTTCTTCGGGAATAATGGTTTCATCGGCTCCAATAAGCGTTACAATTTCACGATGAATCTTATTAATACTACGAGTAATAACACGTGGCACTTTTAAACGTTTTTTAACAAGTGCGGTAATAAGAATAGATTGTGCAAAGTTTTCTCCCATAGCAACAATAATAATATCCATTTCATCTGCACCAACAGAACGTAAAGAATTTTCGTCAGTAATGTTTGCACAAACAGCTTGTGTTACAGAATCTCGTATTGAAGTAATAATATCTTCGTTATTATCAATAGCTAAAACTTCTATACCTTTTTCTGCAAGCGTTGTTGCAACACTATAGCCAAACCTTCCCAGACCAATAATTCCAATTTTCATAAAATACCCTTTGTTATGTGATCATGACACGTTCTTCTGGATAAGCGAATCCAGATTTATCGATATGTGGTCGCAGCGCAATCATCAACGTAAGTGATCCGATACGTCCTATAAACATGGTAAGTGTAATAAAAATTTTACCAACAATAGAAAGATAGGGTGTCATCCCTAAAGATGCTCCAAGTGTAGAAAATGCTGAAACAGTTTCAAAGGCAATATCTAAAAAGTTCCAACTTTTTTCTGTAATTAATAAGCAAAAAGTAGTTGTCGCAATCCATGCTATGCTCAAAGCAACAATAGCAAGCGCACGATATACTTGATCTTTCATAATTCTTCTACCACGCAAATCAACCGAAGATTGGTTAAAAACTGCAGCATTAATAGTTGCTATAAAAATTGCCATGGTCGTGATTTTTACACCACTGCCGGTAGAGCCAGGAGCAGAACCTATAAATGCATTTACCATAATATAAAAGAGAGATGCATGTTGCATATCATTGGGGTATACCGGTAAATAGCCACCACTTCTTACTGTTACAGATACAAAAAAAGACTCGATGATTTGTAGCGGAAAACTCATTGCTTCAAAAGTGTTTTTATGTTCTAAGAGCCAAAACATAAGAGTATTAATAGATACTAATGAAAAGTAGTAATAAAGAATAATGCGTGTTTGTAGAGAATAATTCCGATTGTTTTTAATAAAAGGATTCCAGCGGTTTATGAGTTCTCGCCAGGTAATAAAACCAATGCCGCCTGCAATCATTAAAAAAGCTGTAACAATAAGTATATTGTAGCTGTGTGTGAATAGTATCATGCCTTCTTTAAATGGTGTCATGCCTGAGTTGCAAAAAGCAGAAATGGAATGAAAAATTGAGTAAAAGATTGAGTCAAATAAAGAAAAATCGTTACGCAATGTTTGAAAAATAAAAAGAGCGCCAATTGCTTCGATAGTAAACGTAAGCATTATAATAAAAAAGAGTATTTTACGTGTATCTTTCCATGACTCTAGTTCTAGCATTTCTCCTGCCATTACCTGTGTTCCTAATCCAAGATTGGTAAATAACGAAACAACAAAGAGTGTTAACGTAATAAGGCCAAGCCCTCCAATTTGAATCAAAAACATAATAACGCCAAGGCCAAAGTAGGTAAAACTATCTATAGGAACGGTTAATAAACCGGTAACGGTAGTTGCAGATGTAGCAGTAAAAAATACATCTATTAAAGGCAATGGCCGTGTTTGTGCAATAGGAAGTGAAAGTAAAAAAGTTCCAATTATAATTGCAGCAATAATAGAAATAAATATTGTTCTACTCGGAGAAAAAAAATGAGTTTTCAGGGCCATATTACCTCGTTATTCTATACACTAGATAACCTATTTAAGGAGTACTACTGTCACAACGACCAATGCGATAAAGACCAGTACGAGAGTATTAAAGTACTCATCGATATACTCTTTTATTTTGTTGCCCCAAATGTTAATAACACCGCCAACTAAATAAAATCGTGCGCCACGAGCAATAAAAGAACAAGCAATAAATGGCAACAGTGGAAGCTTGCAGAATCCTGCAGTGAGTGTCACCAATTTATACGGTAACGGAGTAAATCCTGCAACAAGTACTGCCCAGTTTTGGTACAGCTTGTATTGACCGCATAAATAATCGAATGTTGCTTGAGTAGAAAAAATGTTAACTAAGTGATGGCCAACTACAGCAAATATGGAGTAACCAATGTAATAACCAGCAATTCCGCCAAGTACCGAAGCAAGTGTTGCAATAGTCGCGTAATAAAATGCTTTATGTGGTCGCTCTACGCAGAACAAGATTAAAAGTGGATCAGACGGAAAAAAGAAAATTGCTTCTATAAAGAAGAATGCTGCCAAGATCCAGTCACCGTAGGGCGAATCTACAAATGTTCCCATCCAGTCATACAGTTTTCTAATTCTACTTGCTGTCCAACGTAACCCCGGAATTGCTTGTATCACTTTTTTGCCTTTTTACAGTTTTTCTTTTATCTGTTGGTTAATATAGTTTGTTAACTCTTCGATTTTAATACGTTCTTGTTTTGTAGTATCACGATCTCTTACCGTAACGCAACCATCTTGTTCAGTATCAAAATCATAGGTTATGCAAAAGGGCGTTCCAATCTCATCTTGTCGACGATATCGTTTTCCAATAGATCCTGATTGATCGAAATCAACATTTAAGCCTTGTTTTTTGTAATGTGCAAAGAGTTTAAATGTTTGATCGCCTAGTTTATTAGATAATGGCATAAACGCTGCGGTATAAGGAGCAACAAGAGGATTAATTTTTAGAACAGTTCGTTTTTCTCCACCAACTTCATCTTCGCAATAGGCATCACACATTAATGTTAAAAAGAGGCGATCAACACCAACCGAAGCTTCTACAACATGAGGAGTATATGATTTTTTTGTTTCGTCATCATACACAGCAAGTTCTTTACCTGAGTGTTTAGTATGTTGCGATAAATCGTAATCACCACGATGAGCAATACCTTCGAGCTCTTTCCAACCAAAGGGAAATTCATATTCAATGTCTGAGCAAGCGGTTGAATAGTGAGCTAAATCGTCACCTTCATGCTTTTGTAATCTGAGTTTGTCTTGATTAACACCTAAGAATTTATAGAATTCCAAGCGGTGATTAATCCAATATTCAAGTGTTTTTGCTGCATCATCTGGTTTGCAGAACCATTCAATTTCCATTTGTTCAAATTCACGCATTCTAAACAAGAACTGTTTGGGAGTAATTTCGTTTCTAAATGCTTTACCAATTTGTGCAATACCAAACGGAATTTTTACACGGTTGGTAGACATAACATTTTTAAAATTCACAAAAATATTTTGTGCAGTTTCTGGTCGCAAATATGCTATAGATGCTGCATTTTCCATAGCGCCTAATGACGTTTTAAACATCATGTTAAATGAACGAACATCGGTCCAGTCTTTAATGCCACATACTTGGCATACTTTTTCTAGATCAAGTTCATCTGCTCTAAAGCGACGTTTGCAATTTTTGCAATCAACCATAGGATCATGAAACCCTTCAACATGGCCAGATGCTTTCCACACTGCTTCTGGTCCGAGCAATGCGCCTTCCATTTCTACTATTGGTCCAAGAGGATTATGCAAAGAAGATAACCATAAGTTTCTAATATTACGTTTCATAAGAACACCAAGGTGCCCCATATCATATACACCGTTTATGCCACCGTAAATGTCTGCTGATGGAAAAACAAAACCACGTCGTTTGCACAGAGCAACTATGGTTTCGAGTGTTGGTGTTTGGGTATTTTTCATGAACATATCCTTACTTGGTAATTTTCTCTAAATTTTCTGAAACCGCTAGTGTAGCATAATTTGTTAAAAACTCCCAAGTAGGAGGGTATACGGCTGATTCCAAAGCTTTATACACAGTACCAGTGAGTCATACAGAGTTAATACGAACAACATGAGTCACCCTGCCGTGCCCGGCAAAGCTTTATGCGAAGCCTGGGAGTGATTTCGTAGAAATTGTATCGAATGGGTCGAATGTATGAAGTTCGTATTCATGATACTGTTTTTTATTAAATAGCATTGCGTTTTTAAGCTCAAGCTACTCTAGAATAAGCTATCGAAGGCAAAACCCTTGAAAGTCGGCTTTTAAATAAGCTATGCTTATATTTTATAGTAGTTAAATAATAAAGAGGATAAAGAGATGAAGAAAAATTTATTAGTACTGTTACTCGCAATTAGCACAACTGCCTGGAGCATGGACAGCACAACTATAGAAACAGGACAAAACACAGAATTTGATGGTTTTGGCGATGAAGCACCAGCTGAACCAGCAGAAAATACAGTTGCAGGCGAGCAAGATCAAGCAAGAGTTCAAGGTGATGGCAAAGGTTTCTCAGATAATTTAATGTCAAGTTTAGGTGGTTTTGATGATGATGAAGATGACCTAAACGCAGTAGCACAACCTGCAGCATCTACAAGTGAAGTAAATGCAAATGCAGTTGTAGAACCGGGGCAAGTAGTATCAGGAGCAACAGAATCACTTGTAAATATGTCTGGTGAGCAATCAGATGCAGCAGAACAGAATGCGCAAATGAGTGAGCTTAGTGAGCAAGTTGGATTACCAGAAGCATTAGATCGAGTTGTTGCGATTCATGAATTACATAAACAATTAAAAGATATTTATTCAAAAGGACTTGATTTAAAGCCAGGGGTAAAAGAACAGTTATATAGTAAGATATTAGCTCATTATGATCAGGTAGATACGGGCCCGAAATTTTTAGGTGAACCAACTAATAATAGTAACTTAGAGAAAGACATGCAAACAGTTGATGGGTTTATGCAAAACCATTCAGAGTATGATTGGGATGAATCATCAAAACAGAATTTGCGCGAATCATTACATAGATTACAACTTAATAGAAATCTTACGCCACATGAAGTTGAATTGGTTATGAAGAAAAAAGAATTAAAGAAACAGAAAGCAGTAGAAAAAGCTCGAGTAAAGAAAAAACAAAAAATAAAAGATAACGCAAGAAAAGCTGAACTAAAAGAGGTAAAAGGATTAAAACGTTATTCTAGCTGGCATTTGAGAAATATGAATAAAATGGAGACTAACTTAAATAAAGATCTTACCATTCCAGAGTATCGATCCCGTTATTATGTTAATTATGCTCATACTGCAGATTTTCCAGATTATAATTTAATGTCACCTGAAATAAAAAATAAATGGTTAGATAGTCATGAAAAAAACCTTAGAAAACTGGATCTTAAAGATGATGATGTAGCATTGCATAAAATTAAAACATTAAGAAATAAAAAACTACAAAAAGGTGCTGGGCGAGTTTACAAGATTGAAGGGGATGACTTTTGGCATTATAGAGATAAATCTAAAGAAAAAAAGGCAGTTGCAGCTAGAGAAAAATCTAGAGCTAAAGTTCAAGCAGAGAGTGATCGGCAAGCAAGTGAACAGTTAGGGTGGCAGCGGGTTAGAGAAAGAAGTGATTTTAATAATAGACAAAAAAATGATCGAATGAAGCCAAGAGTAATTATGGGTTAAGTATCAAATAAAAGTAAGTATCTGTTTTATTTGATCCCTCTCTCCTACGCACAAGGCTTCCAGCCGTCGCCAAAGGCTATGGCGGACATGGTCAGATCGCAGGCAGATACAACCACTTTAGGTAGCCTCTCGGGATGATCTTAATTAATAACTTTCTTATTGTTAAAGATGTTTTGTGTAGGATGTGAAGTTTTATTCTAAATAGTGTTTGAATGTTATTCATGCTAGTATTTTTATAATTATTTTTTCTTAATTTTTATGAAAATACTAATCTAAAACCGTCTTCTAAAGCTCCGGAGTAGTGGAGTATAAGGGTCAGCATGAAGCATTGTTCTCTAAAAAAAGCGATTGTTTTTTGTGTAATACTGGGGGCCCATGGCTCTCTTTTTTCTATAACCGATTATTTTACAAGTGTTTTAAAACGGCCGCATAAAACTGATACCAGTTGGTACGATGTGCAAAAAAGATCAGAACATGCAGTGGTACAAGTTTTTTCTCATCTTGTTGAACCCAATATTGTAAAACCTTACCGCATAGAAAGTGGAGAAGGGTGTGGGTCTGGCTTTTTGATTAGTGAAACTGGTCTTATTCTTTCTAACTATCATGTGGTGGCTGGTGCCATGCGCGTGGTTATTCAAATGCCCTTATTGTTTGGTAAAAAAATGATAGAAGTCCAAGTTAAAAGTGTATGTCCTGAACGGGATTTAGCATTGCTTGAGCTTTCTGAACAAGATTGTGCTTTGATTAAAGATATACATGGATTTGTGCCATTTTTACCACTAGGTGATTCCAATAAAATAGAAAGCTCGGATGAGCTGCTTGCGCTTGGTTTTCCTTTGGGGCAAGAGGCTCTAAAAAGTGTAACCGGTGTGGTGAGTGGTAGAGAGCATATTGCCATTACTACAGGTTCTGGACGGCTTGTAGAAGCGCGTTGCATTCAGGTAAGTACGCCAATTAATCCAGGAAACTCAGGTGGCCCAACACTTAATAAACAGGGAGAAGTGGTTGGTGTTAATACGGCTGGTATTGGCTCTGCACAAAATATTGGTTATGCATTGCCAATAAGTGAATTTAAATTAATTCAGCAAGATATGTTGGAGCAATCGGTTATTAGAAAGCCGTATTTGGGTGCACGATTTTGTCCAGCAGAAAGTGATGAATTGGCACAGTTTTTTGGTAACCCTGTTCCTGGTGGTTGCTATTTAACCCAGGTGCACGATCATGGATTGTTGCATGCGCTTGGACTACGTGCAAAAGACATGATGTATACGGTTAATAGTTATTCTGTTGATGTATATGGAAGTGTTAAGATTCCTGGTCAAGACGACAGAATGAGTGCTTCTGATTATATCTCATCGTTACCACTTAATAGTACTATTACAATAGCAATGTATCGTCAGGGAGAAAAGTATGACCTTTCTGGAATAGTGTACTGCCCTCAAGATCCGCCGGTAACATGGAAGTATATTCCATATGATACTATTGATTATGAAATTGTAGGTGGCATGCTTTTGCAAGATCTATCTATGAATTTAGTACATTTTTTTAGAAACCAAGAGGTTGCTCAACAGTTGCCTGCAGCAGCCGATTCGTTGGGTGGATACATGTTTGATGATGCGCAACGAGAAGAGTCTGCGCTTATGATTACGCAAGTGTTTCCAACATCGTGTGCACACAAAACTCGATCAATTGGTATGGGCGATATTATTACAGAAATTAATGGGCAAGAAGTAACCTGTTTGCAAGAGGCTCGTGTTGCTCTCAACCTGTCTAAAGATCGAGAGTCTACTACGTTTAAAACTAAAGATGACAATCTGATTGTTTTAGATACTCAAAAAATGTTGCTCGATGAAGATCGTTTAGCGCAATCGTTTAATTATCAAATAACGCCTCAGGTGCAAGAATTGTTACAGGCTGAGTAATAAAAAATTACTACTTTTAAAAATCATGTAAGAGAGTAGACTGATAGGCAGTTGTGTAATTTTTAATCGGGGATAAGCTTCATGAATATGCGCTTTGTAAAACAAGTTTTGATACTTTCTGTTGTTTTTATTATGGGCTCGCTACTTTATGTAGGATATGAAAATCAAAAAGAATTAGCACAATCGGTTGCTACTATGAGTGCGATGCTTAAACAAGATTTTAAACCAAAATCAGAAGTTAAAATAATAGAGAAAATGGTTTCTGCACAACCATGGGGCCATGTTCAAACAAAAGCAAAAGATACGGTTGTTCAAATTATTGCACAAACTGCAGAAGTAAATTTACTTAAACCATACGAAACTCCCCGCCAGGGTGGTGGATTTGGAAGTGGTTTCTTTATTAGTGATACGGGCGAAATTATTACTAACATGCATGTTATTGATCAAGCGCAATCGGTGTGGATTAAAATTCCTTCTATGGGTAAGGCAATTATTCCAGCAGAAGTGATTGGTAAAGCTCCGGAGCGCGATCTGGCCTTATTAAAAATTACCGATCAAGGTAAAGAAATTATTAAACGAGAACTTAATATAGAGAAGTTTTCGTTTTTAAAATTAGGTGATTCCGATTTAGTGAGTCGTGCTGATGAGGTTTTAGCATTGGGTTATCCATTAGGGCAAGCATCGCTCAAAAGTACTTCTGGAGTAGTGAGTGGAAGAGAGCATTTGGGTGGAAAGCATTTGATTCAAATTTCGTCTCCTATTAATCCAGGTAGTTCTGGTGGTCCTGTTCTTGATCTTAATGGAGACGTAATTGGTATTGCAGTTGCAGGAGTAGTGAGTGCACAAAACGTTGGGTACATTATTCCGGTTAACGAACTTACACTAGTGCTTAATGGGTTGCGTACTAAAAAATTATTACGACGTCCGTTTTTAGGAGTGTTAGTTGGTAATGGAAGTTACGATTTAGCAAAACATTTGGGTAATCCTGTGCCAAGTGGCTGTTATGTTATTGATGTGCATCCTAATGGTCCACTTGCAAAATCTGGCGTAAAGGGTGGCGATATGATTTATGAAGTAAATGGGTTGCCAATTGATGAGTATGGTGATCTTAAAGTGCCATGGAGCGAAGAAAAACTTTCATTTATGGATTATATTGCTCGATGGGAAGAAGGCAAAGATATTACATTACTCATTTATCGTGATGGTAAACGTAAAGATAGTAAATTTAAATTTAATTATATTGATAATGCACCGGTTAAAAAAGTAATTGTCGGCGAAGATTCATTAGATTACGAAATCTTTGGTGGCATGTTGTTTCAACCACTTAATTTAAACTTAGTACAGACACTTATTAGTAATGCGCCGTCTTTAATTAAGTATGCAGAGTTTAAAAATCAAATGGATCCTGCGCTTATTGTTACGCATGTTATGCCAAGCTCGTTAGTTGATAGAATGGTAGTTATTCAACCAGGAGCAATTATTGATGAAGTTAATGGTACAAAAGTAACCAACATGAAAGAATTGCGTAGCGAACTTAAAAAATCAGTAAAGAAAAAAAGAGTAGTGTTTAAAACATCTGATGGTGCCGTTTTTGTAATTAATAGCAAAGCTGCATTGAGCGATGAGCAAAGACTTTCTAAAACATATCACTATCCACTTTCAGAATTTATTCAGGAACTAAGAAAGAGCCTCGAAAAAATCGACAAATAATTATGATACAAAAAGAACGTTTAGATAAACGTATTCAAGAACTTTATCCGCATTTAACACGCAACCAAGTGCAAGGTTTTATTATGCAGGGTAAAGTTAAAGTAAACGATAAAGTTATAACCAAGTCAGGTGTTTCTGTAAGCACAGAAGACAAGATTACGCTTGACGAAACAACGCCCAAATTTGTGTGCCGTGCAGGATTTAAACTAGAAGCGGCACTTGATGATTTTGCTATCGATGTAACAGGCATGGTAATTGTTGACGCAGGGCTTTCTACAGGAGGCTTTACCGATTGCTTATTGCAACGTGGAGCAAAAAAAGTTTATGGCGTTGACGTAGGGTATGGCCAAGTACACGAGAAAATACGCACAGACAAACGTGTAGAGATCATGGAGCGTACTAACTTTAGATATTTAAAAACAGTAGGCGAGCGTGCGGATTTAATCACTCTCGACCTTTCCTTTATCTCACTTCTAAAAGTAATGGATACCGTTGAGGAACTTTTAAAACCTGACGGTAAATTTGTGGTTCTTATTAAACCGCAGTTCGAAGCGCATCGAGACCAAGTGGGCAAAAAAGGTATTATTAAAGACGAATCAGTACACAAAGAGGTTATCGATCGAGTTACCAATGGCATTATCGATCGAGGCTTTGTACTCAAGGGGCTTACTGATTCACCTATCAAAGGCGCCACGGGCAACAAAGAGTTTCTTGCCTATTTTCAACGAACATAATTTTCTTATAAGGTGTCTCTCGATACAACCGCCTTTGGCGCCCACTCGAGATGAACCAATAAATTTTAATAGTTACAATAACAAAGTATAAAGTTCATCCCGTCCTTCGATACTATTCTTAACAGAATCACTCCCAGGCTTCGCATAAAGCTTCCAGCCGTCGCCAAAGGCTATGGCGGACACGGTCGCCGGGCACGGCAGTATGACTCTATAGTTATTATAACTAATATTTATTGGTTCATCCCGAGTGGGCACCACTAGGTAGTTGTATCGAAGGGCCATTCCAACGCGATTCAGACTTAAGCCAACCTAAATAAACTTGTATTTGTATGTATTAATAAAGAGTCCCAATCAGGGGCGTCTGGGCGACATGAGCCGTAAGCATAGCGAAGGCGAAGTCAGACCATCGACCCGTTAAAGCGATTAAACTGCCAAGTTTATGCCCTGATTGCAAAGAGGTGGGCAAACACCTCTTGCCGCTGCACGCGTAGTGCATTCCCTTGGTGCTGTACGCATAGTGCCCCTTAGCGGGTAGCGCATCCCTTTATGGGATGATTAAATGTTTCTATACGAAGCAAAAACAATAAAAAAATATTACAAATATAAGCTTGCAATCAATCTTTTGAAACTTTTTCTTGCATTTAGTTTTGCTACTTTGTTATTATTCAAATAGTAATAATTTTAAATGGTCTAAAAATGGAGAAAGACTATGAATAAGCTAAAAATGAAAAGAATTTTGTTAGCGATATGTGCCCTTGTAGGGTTTGGATCGTTAAAGGCATCGTTAAAGGCGTTGACGAGAGCTGAAAGAAAAGCAGTTAAATTATCTGCAAAAAAAGCACCAGTAGCGAAAACTGCACCTAGTTTAACGGCAGCGCAAATAGCGCGATCTGAACCACCAACAAATGTAGGTCAACAACCAGTAGTAGCTACAAATAAAGGTTCGGGAAACACTATTTATGAGAACTTTTATCAACAAGCGGATCAAGATTACGAAACAGAAGCAGAGCCACAGAAAGAACAACCGGATACGGATCAAGGTTACGCAACGGAAGAAGATCCATACGAAGAACAACCTTGGGATGATGAAGAACAACCTGTACAGCAATCAAGTGGTAAATTAACAGAAGCTGATTTGTATAAAGCATTAGCAGAAGTTCAAGAAGCAGAAATGCAAAGTGAGCAAGAAGCAGCGGCGGCGGTTACAGCTGGCCAAGGAGATGTTAAAGTTCAAAATAAATTAAGGTTGCTACAATGGCAAGATCATATTGATAGAGAGTTGCAAGATAATCCACAGGCGTTAGCGCATGAATTACTTGCAGGTTTAGGTGATTACGGTAAGAAAGACCCTGTTGAAGCAGAGTTTAAAGCAAAGCTTGAAGCGTATATTCATCATAAAAAAGGTAGTGAAAACGTATTTAGACAAGCAGTAAATAATTTTGTACCTACAAATCAAATGGATGCATCTATTGTTGATCGAGAACTGTTTAAACAATGGACAGATCATATTGATACAGAATTGCAAACTAATCCAAACTTAACGGCACAAGATCTACTTGGCACGTTAAATACAGGCAATTCAGATCCAAAGTTTGTAGCTCAGCTTACAAAGTATATCAATTACCAAAAGGCACCGATAAAATCTACTGTTGGAGGTCATGCAGTAAATGCTCTTAATTCTAAAGAAGAAACCTGGTCTGGTTTGTTTAAGAGCTTTATAAAAGATCTTGCAAAGGATCCAAAAATTCAAGAACAAGCAGTAAATGCAATCGGTACTGGAGCAAATCATATGTATCAACATGGTGGCCAATATGCTTACCGAGTAGGTAGTGCAGCGTATAACGCTCTTACGCCGCGACAAAAAAAGCAAGTGTTGCAGCAACAAATCCAACAGGAACAAATAGAGCAACAACAGCACCCTCAACATCAAGAAATGGTACCGTTTAATCCAGAACCATTTCCAGTAGCACCAGCATATGGTGATGAAAACCTCTACGATCATATTCCAGAATATGGTGGTGATGCATATGGCGAACAAGAGCCGCTTTATGATACACCGGAACATGTAGAAGATTCGATATATCAAAATGTTGGTTAAGAGTAGGTAGTTAATGTTTAACAAGTAATTAAAGAAAAAAAGGATGCACCATGAACAAGAAAATACATTTGTTCTTTGTACTCTTCGTTCTTGCGAGTTCCGTTACGGTGCAAGCAGGTATTAAAGAAGAACTACAAGCGCATCCTGTTTTTCTAAAATATAATAATCAAGAAAATACGGGTAGTGAGCCAGAGAGTGTTAACTCTTCGGCTCTTTCTGCTTCTCCGGCACAAGATCAAGATGTTTATAACAACGATTTATTACCTGTGCTACCAGTAGATTTTTTACAACCAGAACAAGAAGAGTCACCACAAGCAGGCAATCAGCAATCGCAAGCACAAAAACAAACTTATATGGATCAGATACTTAAAGATCCTAAAACACAAGCAATTGGCGGTTATGCTATAGATCATGTTACTAATGCTTTATTGGGTAAAGAAAAAAAAGAAGAACAACAGATGGAGCAAGTAGGGGACGATGCTGTTGGTCTTTTAGATGTGCAAAGCAAAGAAGATTGGAAGAGTTTTATTGATGAAGAATTAGAAAAGCACCCACAAGCACTTGCAGGATCATTAATTGATTTTTATAAATTTAATCCAAAAGATGTACATGAGTTTATTAACTATATCAACAATAAACGAGTAGATACACGCCAAGTAACATCGCTTATGCGTCAAGTTGCAGACAGTCCTTCATGGGATGAGGTGCAAAATGAACAGCAGTATCTTGCGGGTCAAACGGTAGAAAATTCGATTTGGAAAGATCAATTCGAAAATACCTTTAAGCCATATATGAAAGAAGTGGTAAAAGAAGAAGCAGTACGATACTTGAAAGATGCAAAATCAAAGCTTGATGCGAAAACAAAAAATTATTTTGATACAGCTCGCCAAGAGGTTTTTGGTAGCTCTACTCAACCAAAAGAAAAATATGATAAAAAAAATGATGCTTTAGGCAGTATGCCAGATAAATAAAAAAAAGAGGTTAGAATGAAGAAGAACTTATTATTGTTACTTGTGTTTATTGCTATAACGTCACCAGCCTGGGCCGAGGAAGGCGAATCTGCTCCGGTAGCAGATGAACAAGGCGCAGAGCCTCAGGCAAGAACTCTTGGTGATGAAGAACTTAATTCAGATACTGATCCGGTAGGACCGAATCCGGATGCGCCTGTAAGAAAATATGACCGTGTTAAAACATCTTTTATAAATAGACTTAGATTAAGACAGTCTGCAACTATTTCTCCGGTAGATCCTGTAAGTGCACCTGAAGTATTTGATAATGTAACTACCTCTGGGGAGCCAACAGCTGAAGATCAAGCAGCGCAAAAAAGTACAATATTGCAAGAATTAGGTTTTACCCCTGAGGATAATCCTGAAAGTTATTCAATAAATAAAAAATTAAGTACAGAAATTTCGAATATTAGTACATCTAAAGGTAATAAGTGGTTAAAAGGTAATGAAAAAAAATTAGGGCTTGCAAAAACTGCAAAAATACAACATATGATGGATGTTCTTAGTTTAAATAATTTTGATGACATACAAGAAAAATTACATAAAAAAGCACAAAATCTTGATGGCCATACTGCAGAAATGAACAAAAATTATAAGAGCCAGGAAAGAAGCAAGGAAAAAATGAACGGGAAATACGTTCTTGATCATGACAATATGGTGCAAGACACCAGAACAACTGGTGAACAGCATGGGGGAGACGTGGAAGACGCTGATGAGGGCACGATGATGCCTGGTACCAAATGGGTTCCAAAGTCGTTCATAGATCAACTTAGGGTTAAAAGATTTGAAAGACTAAATGAAAATAAAGTAAGCAAGTGGAAACAAGGTTATGCAAAACGTAATCAAGATGGACTGAGTCTAGCGGATCATAACTCGCGTATAAACGACTTACAAGAAAAAGTAACAAAAGCACAACTTAAGGATGAAGGTTTTAGCGATCCAGAGCAAGCATATGAAAATAAAATGAGTAAAGCTGAAACTAAAAATATGAATGGCGCAGAGTACAAGGATTATGTTGATAAGCAAGAGGCATATCGTGTTGTAAATACAGCTTTAGAAAAAATGGGAAAAAATATAACTGAAGATGAAAAACTAACAATAGCTAAAGATGCACAAACATCATTAAATAAATTTGGTAAGACAGGTTATTCTCATAAAACACTAAATTATGAAATTGCAAAACTTGAGACACAAATTAAGAAAGCTGCAGATATTGAATCTGCGCAATCACGTCTTGATGAACCAATAAATAACAATAATAATTTAGCAAATCATAATTATTATGGTGAAGCTGATGATGATTATAAGCTTTATCATAATGATTTTCATGATGATGATGATGATGATGATGATGATGATGATGATTATAATGATTATTAGAGAGCAGAATAATTTTATCAATGTTACTAAAAATAGAGATTAAAATGAAGAAAAAATTACTGCTACTCACATTCTTATTCACTTTGTCCACCGCACCAGCCTGGGCAATGGAAGATGGTGAAACTATAAATGCAGATGAACATGTACAAGGCGGTGAACATAATGAGAATGCTGGTGATAATCTTGCAGATAGACGAGCTTTAGACGCACGAACTGCAGGCGATCCAGCAACCATGAGGCAACAACCTGAAACAGATGATGATCTTGATACAGTAACTATACAAGCACCACAATCAAATACTCAAACAAATAATTCAGCTGCAATAGAGAGTGCTGTAACTACCTATGGGGAGCCAACAGCTGAAGATCAAGCAGCGCAAAGAAGTACAATATTGCAAGAATTAGGTTTTACCCCTGAGGATAATCCTGAAATCAATTCAATAAATGAAAAATTAAGTACAGAAATTTCGAATATTAGTACATCTAAAGGTAATAAGTGGTTAAAAGGTAATGAAAAAAAATTAGGGCTTGCAAAAACTGCAAAAATACAACATATGATAGATGTTCTTGGAATACAATATAATAGTGATGTGCTATCAGGGTTACATAAAAAAGCACAAAATCTTGATGGCCATACTGCAGAAATGAACAAATTAAATAATGCAAAAAGCGCATTAGAAGAAAAACATAAAACTGAAACATATTATGAAGATGTAGGGGACGTATATGAAGATAATGACGGATTTAAACAGGACGAAGAAATAAATACTAGGGTGTCTGAAGCTAATCAAAAAAGAATTAATGCAAAATATAATATAAATAAATTAAATGATCAATGGATGAAAAATTATGCAAAACGTAATCAAGATGGGCTGAATGTAGCAGATCATAACTCGCGTATAAACGACTTACAGGAAAAAGTAGCAAAAGAAAAAGTAGCCAAAGAAAGTAAAAGTAATAAAAAGAAAGATAAGTTATGGGGAAAAGAACGGAAGGATCAAGTTAAGCTTTTTAAGCAATCAGCAGAGGGTCAATTTACTGATGCAGCATATAAAGAAAAACTAAATAAATCACAAGAATTATATAATAAAAGAAATGATGCTTTAGATGCATTTCCTACAGTTGATGAGATGATTAAAGAAGGAAGCTCTGTATTAAAAGAACGTCAAAATCTTGCAGAAAAGAGCAGGAAAAAGTCAAAGAGATCTAATTTTTGGAGAAGAAATAATAAAGCAAACAGTGTAGAAGATTCTACACCAGAGCCAGAGCAAGAATATTATCGTTCAGGTCCTGAAAGTGAGCTGTATGATGGATATACGCATTCAGGTAGGACCGGATATTAAATAGTAATAAGCTAAAAAAGAGAGGTTAGAATGAAGAAGAAATTACTGCTACTTACACTTATGTTTACAACACTAGTCACACCATCTTGGGCCATGAAAACTGTTGATACAGGAGATTATCCTGGTTTTGGTGATGCAAGTGAACAACAAACAGAGCCAAGTCAAACAGATGCTGCAGCGCTAGACAGGCAACAAAAAGCATTTACAGTTAACAAAATTTCTGCAGAACCATCGCAACAAGAGACTGGTTATGGTTTTGACGCAAAACAGCCTGTAGCAGCTCCAGATATGTCCGTTGCGCAAGGCAAAATTATGTCGAGCGTTGGCGTAGAACCTTCAGATAATCTTATGGAACACGAAGATCAAATTAAAACAGCACTTAACGAACAAATAGAAGCTATAGATGGCAATGCAGCTAATGTGGGTAAAAATTATAAAAAACGAGCACAACTGCAACTGGAAAAATACCATAGCATTTTGGATCTTCGTAATAATCCAGAAGACCAAGATTTAAGAGATAAATTGTTGAATAAAGAATGGAATATGAAAAAGTATAAAGATATTAATAAATTAGAGAAGTTAAAAGAAAAAAATATGAATAAAAAGGTAGGTGGCTTGGTGGAAGTGGCATCATATCCAGTTGAACGGGATGATACATTTCAATTTTTATATAAAACACCAAAAGAGAAAGGTGCTATTCAAATTGCACATAATGAAAAACTTAAACAAGAGTTTGAATCTTGGAAAAAAGAATACGAAATGAAAGCATCAAAAAATTCTCTCGATACTATTAAAGATAAAATAGACGCGTTGAATAATAAAGCTGATATAAAAGGTTTAAAACATCAAGGATTTGATGAGCCAAAAAAAGAATTGGCAGCATTTAGAAATTATCAAAAAGAAAATACAGGTAAATCGCTTTATGACTATACAACTCATATTATCAATAATATTAAACAGCCAAATTATAAATATAGAAATAGAGAAACTTTATTAACAGAAAATAAGTATAATTCTCCACAGTTAAAACAAAAAATAACAGACTTGCAGATCGCATCTTTAGCTAGAAATAAAACAGAAGAAAATGACCGTGAAAATCCTGATGATGATGATGATGATGAAGACTCTGAACAATGGGTGACAGGTGAGGGTCAAGGTAAAAGCTTTGGGACAAGTGGATCAAATGCATTCGGTCAAAAGCCGGGTAGGACTAGAGTAAGAAATGGACAAAGAGTACCAAAATAAAATAAGTAAAAATGGGAGAGAGTAAGATGAAGAAATTATTATTATTACTAACGCTAGCAACAACGGCTTACGCTATGGATGCAGTAGAAATTGATTTTGACGCAGCAGGTAGGCATAATGAAGAAGTTGTTGATCCTAATACGGTAATGCCGAAAAATCCGCAACGAAGAATACAGGTTAATGTAACTGATGTTTCGCCAAGAAAATCACGGTTTTCTTGGGGTATAAAACGAAAACCAAAAGCAGCAATGCAATCAGTAGATCTTAATGCTCCAGTAGAAAATCTTACTGCTTCGAGTGTTGGTGTATCAGGAGATGGGTCAGCAGTAAAAAATCAAAATGATACAGCTGAATTAGAAGCTCTAAAATCTCTACAAGTTCGCGGTGACTTTAAGGGTAGTACTATTCGAGATCTCTTAAACCATCATGTAAACAGTATTTTTGCAGATGCAGGAGAGTATAATCGCGATCAAGCTTTAGAGGTAGAAAGAACCAAAAAAAGAATTGAACTATCTAAAGGCAATGTTGATAAAGAAGCTATAGAAACAGAAATACAAGCTCTTGAGGATGAGAAATTAGAATATTTGGGCAAAGGTGTACATAATCAATACAAGTCAGAAAATAGAGAATTAGAAAATCTTAGTAATACAAAAGAGCTAGCACGTGTTGCGGTATTAGAACATGTAATGAATTCTTTGGGCGTAGCTGCAGATCATCAATTACGAACAGATTTAATGCATAAAAAATGGATGCTTTCTGATGTAGACAATCGCATGGCATTAAATGCAAGAATAAATGAAGAAAAAGAAAAAGTAGATACGATTAATCCAATATCTGAGGCAGAAAATTTTGATCAGGGCGATATGCATCAGGTTGAAGAAGGGCGT
>JBLICC010000009.1:0-23812 GCA_047631715.1 Alteromonas naphthalenivorans | reverse complement strand
ACTAATAGTATATGCGGTTAGGCAGCCTAAGGTGCTAGTGTACTGTAGTGGAATCTGTGATCCATAAGAAAAAAATAAATGTAATAAACACAGAGCGCCTTCTATAAAAACACAAATATAGGGGATCTCGTGTCTATTCCGTCGCTTTAAAAAAGATGAACCAAGTAAATGTTTATGTTGTGCAAGAGCAAAGAGGTTCCATAAATTACTATACATAATACCATAGGCTCCACCAAGAGCAGACATGGCAATAGCTATAGAGGTAAGAGGAATAAGCATGCGAGCAAATTCTGGAGTAACACGATGAAAAAAAACGGGAAGTGCTTCGGTGTAATCAGATTGTTGAGCAAGGATGGTTCCGAGAGTGAGCGAGAAAAAGGTTTGGTACAGTATGGCTAAAGTAATTACAATACCGAATGAGATTAAAATTGCGCGAGCCGCATTGCGTTTAGAATCTTCGATATGTTGGGCTAGTGAGCAAGTAGCTTCGAATCCTAAACAACAAAAAAGGGTAAGAGGCAGTGCAATAGGAAGGTTTCGCCAGATATGTTGTGGAGTATGAATAGTAATTTTTTGTAGCGAATGGAATCCGTAAAAAATAACACAAAAGATTGGTGTTAACTTGGTTATTAAAAACACTCCTTGGATGGTGCTTCCAGCTTGTACATGGAGTAAGTTTAATCCTACAAAAAACAGTACCATGCAACTATCAAGTGCAAGTATGGGAATAAGTTCTAGTGCAGGGATAACATCTTGCATAAACATAGAAAAAACATGAATGCCCAAAGCTGCTGATGCCAGCTTACCAACAAAATAACTCCACGAACTTATAAATCCCCAAAAAGGATGTATTGTTGCTCCGTATGTATAAAAACTTCCACCAGGGTGAGTACGAGTTAATTGTGCAATGCATAGAATTAAAGGCAGCATGATTGCTGCTGCTATAACGTAAAGTCCAGCTCCCCAGGTACCACTTGCTCTAGATAAGAGAACGGTATTAATAAAAACTCCTGTTCCCAGCATAATGTTAATATTTACAAGAATTGCAGAAAAGAGTGAAAGCTTGTGTTGTTTTTGCATAAAATTTCCAAATTTTTCTTTGCAGTTATTTTTTTGATGAAGTATATCTTTTTAAGTGTTTTTTATTTTTACCATAAATATCAGGGAGTGGCTAATGATGAAACGTTTTTTACCAGTTGTTTTATTACTAAGTACGGGTTTTCTAGAAGCAAGTGCGCCAAGTTTAGCTAGATCAGTACGAGCAACCGTGGGCATGTTAAGAAGGGGTATGCAATCACAGGCACAAGAGGCTCTTGCGAGTAGTCCTGTAGTGGTGAGTTTGAAAAAAGTTCCACAGATTGGCCTTGCTGTAATTGATAATTCTGGAACTTCTGGGGATAAGGGTTGCAAAAAGCCTCAAATTCCATTTACTCGTGCTTGGGCATCAATGAGTGTTCCTGAGTCGATAACAAAGTATTGGACGCTCGAGTATATGGGTTTGGCTAAACGAGATCAGATTGCAAAAATGGCACTGGTTCCAGAAATACGAGAACGATTTATAGAAGCTAATGGGCATGCTCCAACTGAAGATGACATTAACTATATGCATGATGAAGTTTTTGTACCAGAACAATTAGAAGCTATTCTAGAAGGGTTTGAAATTATTGAAGGCGCTGCAGATGCAGAACATAAAATGAGAAATCGTGGAATTTTAATTGGAAGTTCAACAGGGTACAATGCTGTTTCTAATGGAGTTGCTATTCATAAGTTGATTGAACAAGGTGCACATCGTGATTTTTGGGTTGTACCGAGTGATGTTATTGGTGGGCGTCCAGGGCCATGGATGATTCAAAAAAATCGTGAGTTAGCTTTTGCAAAAACAGGAGAATATATTGCATCGCATAGAACTATAAAATTTGATGATACACGTGCAGGAGTACAAGAGGGCGTTAATGATGACTGTTGGTCGATCGGTATTTCTTACGATAGTATTCGGGTGAATCTTGATAAGCAAGAAGAAGCTGAACTCATGAGTCGGGACCCAAAATTATTAAAATCAATAAGAGACAATGCAACTCAAGAGCTATATCAGGCAGGTGCCCACATTGTAATTCCTACAATGGCATCAGCAGATTTAGCTGTTGAGTTTATTAATATGTGCATGCATGATGTACATTGTAGACCACAAACATTTAAGCAATGGGCAAACGATAAGTCTATCTCATTAAATGATGTATTATTTGAGTAAATACAAAGCAATTGAACCAGCAATAGCTGCGTTTAAGCTCTCTGTATTTTTGCTAATGGGCAATGTAAGTTGCGAATCGCAATCACTAATTTGAGTTTCTAAAAGACCATGCGCTTCGTTGCCCACTACTAATAAAAGATCATTTTTATTAATTTTATCTGGTGCTTTACCCCCAGATACAACAAGAGCACAAAGTTTAAAGTCTCCTTTATTCTCTATAAGTTTTTTCCATGACCAACGAATAATATTTGCCTGGGCAATAACACCAGCTGATGATTGAATAACTTTAGGTGAATAAGGATCACATCCATCAACAATAACAATTGATTTTGAACCAAATGCAATTGCAGATCGAATTAAAGCCCCCATGTTTCCTGGATCAGAGATTTCAGAAAGTACTAATCCTGATGTCAATTGGGCAGTAGTTTGAGGATGAGAAAAAACAGCAAGAATGCCACTTGGGGTAGTTGCTGTACTCATTTTCTTCATTACCTGCTCAGAGACAACAATAGGCTCTTCATCAAAAATGCCATAAGCTATTTCAGCCATTTTCTTAGTTGCAAACAAGTTTGCAGGCTGCCATTTTGCATTAGCAAAGCTTTCTAGAGCTCGTTGGCCTTCAGCCAAAAATTGCTCTTGTTCTTTACGGCCTTTTGATGTGTGGAGCTTAACGATATTTTTTATTTGTTCATTTTGAACGGATAGTATGTTTTTCATACTATTTAGTATAACACGTTTCTAAGGATCTTTCGATAGGATATTCTATCATGTTTTCTTTAGCATACGTATAAGCACAATAAGAGGAATAAGAATCACAAGAAAGGGCATAATTGGAACAATATAAATTAAAAACGGCAAAACTGGAATAAGTGCTCCTGTTAGGGGAACAAGTAATGCCATTATTAAGGTTGTCGCAGCCAAAATTAAGATATTTTTAATGATTGTACGTAACATAAGAATCTCCTTTACCAATAATGATTATAATAAGAATTATGACCCCATCCCCAATAGGGACTATAATTAGGGCCTGATCGATAGCCATAAGGGTAATAACCATACGGTCTAAAACCAAAACCAAATCCAACATTTACTCGGGGCTCAGGTGCTCGATCTTTAATATCAATCGCTTTTTCTTCTACTAATTGTCCATCTTCGTCATAAAACTTTAATACTACTATACCATCATCGGTTCCGGTGATTTCGTGTTTATTATCCTCAATTTCGATAATATGCACATCACCTTTACTTTCTGATTGGTCCATAACAACAGTGTCATAACCACGAACAGTTTTACTTTTGCCGACACGAATTTTTTTAAGACGTCGTAAACTAGAGCGACTTTTAGCGTGTATTATTTCAGTGAACCCCAAAGCACTGAAAGCTAAAAATACTATAAAAAATTTCTTCATAACCATCCATTTTTAGTTAAAGGACCTTTAGTTTTTTCCTTTTTTTAAAATAAAACCAAAGGTCCAAATTTGTTTACTTAGTCGTTATCGTACACCTTCATGTTGTGCACTGTGCCGGTTTCTTTATTTTCAATTTTTACGGCATGATCGCCATCATAAGTTGCATGGATGCGTACTACATGATGATCAGCATCAAGTTTTTTATGCTTAATTTTTACATCACCAGCATCGTCATCTTTTTTATTATTTTGTGTAAATTTATGACCTTTTTGTACAACAACATGAACTTTATCGCCTTCTTTCATGCTTGTTGGCATAGTTTTTTGAGCAACTTCAATAGCATGTTTTTTTGGTTCTTTCTTTTTCTTATCGTTATCTTTTATGCCTGCTTTTGTGCCTTCAAAGAATGATTCAACTTCTTGTAAGAACGTTTTACCTGATCCATGTGCGGTAACATGTGTTTTGCCATCTTTATCTTTGTGTACAGATACTTTTGAGGGATCTGCAGAGACAAGTTTTTTACCTTTTTTAACTTTAACTTCTGTTGTTTGTCCGGGTGCAAGAACTTTGGGTTTCTTATCCCCTTGTTTTGAAGCTGCAATCATCAACATCATTGCGGGATGTGATGTTGTTTGGGATCCTAGCAATATAATTGAAAGTACTATTATCTGTTTCTTCATCTTTTTTCTCCATTTTTATAAGATGTTACAAATTCTATCTAAAACTAATTCTAGCAAATTCAAAAACCAAAAAGCAACAATAATCTTTCTCAGAGCTTATATCCGATGTTTTTAAGCTTGTCTTTTTATTCGATAGTCACATGAAAAAGGTGTCTATATGCATCTTCGAGAGTGTTTTTAAAGAGTGCGAATGTTCCTTTTGGAGCATTTTCTTGAGCTTTAACAGTGCACTGGTGGATAAAGTGATCTTTAAAAGATGCCTGGTGTTTGCATGATAAGCTTAAATAAGCTTGATTTTGTTGGTGTACAGAAATTGGGTTTTTTTTAAAAGATGAGGCGATAGAAAATGTGTGGGGGTTATCTACAGATAGAGTTATAATTTTTTGAGCATGCACGTATGTACTTGCTAGTGTTATTGTGAGAATAAGTATTTTTTTGTTCATTTCTAACCTCCGTTTTATGCTAATAAATATTAACATAATAAATCTATATTCTTAGTATAGATTGTCAGAGGTATGTTTTTCAAGAGTTTTTTTTATAAAAAGTTTCTCTAGAGGGCGTCATCCATGATTTTTGACCTTAAATCGGCCATGTATTTTATCATGAAATGAATATTGTGAATACTAGCAAGATGATAAGCAGACAGTTCGTGTGCTTTAAAAAGATGTCGTAAATATGCAGCCGTATAGTTTTGACAAGTATAGCAAATACAGTTCTTATCCAAAGGTTCAAAGAGGTTTCTATATTTTGCATTCAAAAGTTTAATAGAGCCTTGTGGAGTAAACAGCATGCCATGTCGTGCGCATTTAGTTGGGTAAGAAGAATCCATGGTGTCGATGCCAAGTTGTATTACAGGTTCAATTGAGGTTAAATCGCCAATGCCCAAAAGATGATTAGGTTTTTCTTGAGGTAAATGAGGCATCATGGTTTTGAGCATTTCAAACATTTGAGCGTGGTTTTTACCGAGTGATCCGCCAATGGCATGACCATCAAAATCAAGATTACCTAAAATTTCACAACTTTTTTTTCTAAGATCAGGATCAATGCCACCGTGAATTACAGAATACATTGCCTGATTGTTTCTATTTTTTAAATGATGATCGAGAGACCGCTCTTCCCATCGATGGGTTCTATCGAATGAGCGTTTTAGTTTTTGTGGATCAGTGTGATACGGTGGAAGTTCATCAAAAGGAATAATGATATCTGCACCCAAATCTTTTTGTGCTTGAACCGATGTTTCTGGAGTGAGTAATATTTTTTCTCCATCTCGATACGATCTAAAGAGAACTCCGTCTTCATTAATTTTTAACACACTATTAGATGTTTGCTTTTTTCCTTTGCTTTTAATTTCACTTGTTACGCCACCATACATCAAACTAAAAACTTGAAACCCACCTGAATCGGTAATAATAGGTTTTTTGCGGTTCATAAATGTATGTAGGCCACCTGCTTGCTTAATAAGATCTGTTCCTGGGTGAAGCATAAGATGGTAGGTATTACAAAACATAAGTTGCACATCAAGTTGATCAACCAGCACACTATCAAGAGCCTTCATGGTTGCATTTGTTCCAACAGGTACAAAGTTAGGTGTGTCAATAATGCCATGTGGTGTATGAATTCTACCAACACGAGCACGTGATTTTTTTGATTGATGAATAAGTTCAAATTTAAATGATGACATTAAAAAGACGAGCTCCCACTTGGAATGAATTTTTTACAAAGAGAAACACAGGGGACTACGATCATTATAGAAATGCATTTTATAAGATAACTGAATAAAATAATATCTGTTATCGAAGTTACATTTCCCCAAAGTGCAATAAATACAAAAAGAACAACATCAATAAATTGTGCAATCATAAGAGCACTTATTGAGGCTAGATAAAAAGAACCTTGGCCTAGTTTTTTTGTAAAAATATCAAATAATTTTAAATTTAAGAACATAGTAAAAAGAGCTACGAATATAGATCCAATAACTATGCGAGGCATGCGAGCGATTAAAAAAGCAAAATGAAGGTGACAGGTATCGTGAACATTTGGTGTATACATAACTAATAATTGAGAGATAGCTAAAAAGAAAAGAGACATATAAACGCCTACAAAAATTGAGCGTTCCGCTGCTTTTTTCCCATAATATTCTTGAATAAGCATGATTCCCATATTAGCACCAATTGCAAAAGAGTCTGTTGTAATAACATTAAGTCCTAGAATCGATACTTCTTTAAGAACATAAAAATTACCAAAAATCCAACAAACTGCAGTAAAAGCATAGAGGCAGCCTTGACCTAGTAAAATTGAACCAATAGCAAATATTGATATTAAAATACTTTGAGCTGTAAATAATATTTCATTCCACATAAGTAATATCCTTGAAAAAGATTAAATGAACAGTATATCTTGTATGCAACTTAATTGAAGGGTTACCGGGGGGAAATCATGAAGAAAATGCCGCTTTTTGCAATGTTACTTGTCATTTTAAGCTTATTCGCATCTAGTGATGAAAAAGAATATCAAAAAAGATCTGTTAATCGACCATCTTGTTGTTCGCCTATTCCGTTAAAAACTATACATCGAACATTAAAAAAAAGTAGCTCTCTAGGGTGTATACCAGAACTATTAGAGCAAGGGCAGCAATCTGATGATCGTACATTAAAAGAGTGTCCACTGTCCGGATCGCATTTGCCAACAGCCGAAGAAATTGTTCTTAACAGAATAGCATCGGCACCAGGTTTAATAAGGTATCAGACAGAAACTAGGTTAGACCAAGTGGGTATTGAACCAGAGGAGCAAGCATCTTCTGATAAATAGGGGAATAAGGGGATGAATAGGGAAACAGTTCTTTTTATTTTTTTGTCATTTTTATCTATACAATCTCAAGCACGCATGCCTGGATTTAAAGATGTTACATCTTTTAAGTGTGTTTTGTGTAAACAAAACTTGACGCGTGAGTATGTGTTATTGATTGAATTAGCTACACCTCCAGATGAAACGCCCATTTATATTTGTAAACAGTGCAAAGAAAAGAAAGGTAAGGGCGAAGATGTGGCGAAACCTCTATATGGACATTTTTTCTATCCCATTGTGCATGTAGATAAAGATCATACAGATGAGTATTATTGTGAAAGTATTTTTAAGCAAAGTCACCCCAAGTTAATTAATCCTGAAGTAAGTGATTATTTAAAACAAGAATTTATGCATGCAAAATTAAATAATGGTTATGAAGTTGTTGCAAAGCGTACAAAAAAAGGAAATATAATTCGAGTTAATAAACCTAATGATGGGGGGAGTTTTTACATAGTATTACGAGGGAGTTTTAGGGAAGGTAAAGACGGTATTAAAGAAGATGGACTTGGTATTGCAGAGATTATTCCATTGCATGATAAGTTTTTATTTGTTCCAGAGCAGACACAGTCATTAGATGCACCGGCTACACTTTTTACTTATGATCCTTCAGATGATTCTGTATCAGAAGGGGGACGATTTAGATTATTAAAAGAAGATGGTGGTTTATTATATGAAATGGAAAAACTTGATGAAGAAGTTGCAAAAGAACGTGGATGGTTCAATGGCTATGTTGGCCCTATGACTGAGGTGTAAGTAATGGGTATTCTTTAAAGCCAACAAAAATACATTCTGGTTTGGGAACAATTCCAAACTGTTTTTTTACTTTTTCTTGTAATACTCGAGCAAGTGTAACAATGTCTGATGATGTGCCTTGTCCATTGTTTACAAGCATATTTGCATGCTGAGAAGATACTTGTACATCACCAACTTTTTCTGTACCTTTAACACCAATCTTATCAAGGTAATACGCAATAAAGGGCATTTTTTTACCTTCATATATAAAGGATACTTCGTGGTCATGAAAGTTTCTAAAAAAGCTTCCGCAGGTTTTTCCTTTAGGATAGCGAGATCGGCGATGACGTATAATTTCGAACCGTCTGCCTTTTGCAAATGCAGTTTCAATATCAGTAGATGGTTTTAATTGTAATGTGGCATTTACTAAATAATACTTTTTTTCCATAAGCTTTGAGTTGTCATAGCCAAACTCAAACCATTTATTATCAACTGTTTTAACCTCGCCAGTTTTAATATTAATAATTTCGCCATTTATTAAAAACTTACTTATAAGTGCTTCAAAGTAATGCAAATTAATATAGACAGAGCCACCAATAGTACCTGGGATATCAGAAAATATTTCAAGACCTGTAAGATTATGAGCAACTGTTTTTTCAATTAAGTCGTTCATATGAATTCCAGCACTTGCAGTTACCAGCCCTGTTTTTTCATTGATGATTGGGTTTGTTGTTTGGGGGCAAATAACGAGTCCATCAAAGCCATCGTCGCTGACTACGATGTTTGCACCTTCACCTAAAACGAAAATTTCTAATTTGTGTTTTTTTGCAAAAATAAGCGCATCTTTAAAATCTTGTGCAGTTGCAGGTTCGCAAAAGTAACGCGCAGCTCCACCGGTTCCAAACCAATTTTTATCTTTTAGAGAAACTTGTTCTTGAATTTTCATTATACTCTTAAAATTTAAATTTCAGCTGCTACTCGGGCTAATTTTTTACGTGTATTTACTTTCCCAGCAGTTGTTAATGCAACACATTCTGAGCTACAGCATTCTTGATTTTTAATGATGCATTCAGGGCAGCCTAAGAACATTTTATTACATTGAGCGTTGATGCAGTTGGTGTAATAGTCACACGGCGTATCACACAGATCGCATGTACTTAAAATGTCATCGTTTGCACGATAAGATACGCGGCCATCAAAAACGTAGTTAGAACCTCTAAAATGTCCATCAGGGAACTGTTCTATATAGCGATGAATGCCACCTTCGAGTTGATACACTTTTTTAGCAACGCCTTTTTTATTAACGTATGCAGATGCACGTTCACAACGAATACCACCAGTGCAGGTCATCAAAATTGTTTTGTCTTTGAGTTCGTCGATATGGTCATCAACGTATTTAGGGAATTCTCTAAAATATTTATTATCAGGTTTAAGAGCACCAGAAAAAGTACCAATACGAGTTTCGTAATCATTACGAGTATCGATGATAACAAGATCGTCAGGTTTGTTATTAAGAAGTTCATGCACTTGTTTGGGGGTTAGATGTTGCCCACCGTCATCGGTTGTGAGTTCTTCTGGGGCAATTCCCAAATTTACAATTTCTTCTCTGATAAGTACGCGAACTCGTGGAAAGTATCGAGAATCGCCTGGAGCTTCCTTAAAATCAATACCACCAAAAGACTCATGAGCGTTCATGGTATCAATATAGGCTTGAGTTGCTTCTTCAGACCCACCAACGGTTCCATTAATGCCTTCGGTTGCAATAATAATACGGCCAGTAAGCCCTAATGTTTCACATAATTTTTTCTGCCATTTAGCAGTAGTTTCTGGTGATTCAAGCTTAACATATTTATAATACAGAAGAATTTTTCCCATAATCGCACTCTATTTTCTTTATAATTATATAAAAAGACGTTATTACTATAACATAATTCGATGCTTTTTCTAAGGGGATTGGTTGCATGAGGAGTGGTTTTGACCTATCCTAATCACTGAAAAAAGGTTTAAAAACGTCTATTACTATGCAAGGGCCTGGGTATGAAACTGTCGCTACGGTGGGTTTGTGACCACCTTAAAATTGATTGGAAGAAAATAAACGTCGACAAACTTGTCGAAATCTTTAATACATCGGTAGCCGAAATTGAAGATTATCAAAAATATACTATCGACCTTAAATCCTTTGCATTAGTAAAAGTAATCAGTACTTCTCAAAATGGCTGTGCTGTTGAATGCCCAGAATGGAAAAGTAAACCGGTACTATCAGCTCGAGATGACGCACAAAAAGGTTTGTGGTACTTGATTAAAAAAAATGAAAAAAAGGTTGAATGGGCAACTCCTGTAGATTTTTTGTATGAAAAAGAAGGTTTACTTCCTGCTTTTTCTTGTGATGACAAACAAGCTGCATCAGGCACTTGGAAAAAAGAAATAGAAACAGAAGATTATATTTTAGATGTTGATAATAAATCTATTACGCATCGACCAGACTTGTGGAGCCATCGTGGTTTTGCTAGAGAAATAGCTGCACTTTTAAATATTACACTTATTTCAGAGTCTCAATTTTTAACTAAAATTCCATTGATTCAAGATGTTAATAAATTTAAAGCGACTAAGGAACTACCTTTTTCTATAAGTATTAAGGCATCTGGATGTAAACGTTTTTCTGCTTTATATATTGATAATATTGCATGGCAGCCATCAGAGTTAGTTATGGCTACTCGATTATTACGTTTAGATAATCGTGCTATCGATCTGTTTGTAGATGCTACTAATTATGTAATGCTTGATATGGGCCAACCGTTACATGCTTTTGATGCAGATAAGCTTGTGGGTAAAACAGTTGAACCGCGTCAAGCAAAATCGGGTGAAAAATTAGAATTGCTTGATGGTACAAAATTAAAACTTGTTAAAGATGATATTGTTGTTGCTGATAGCAAAGGGCCTCTTGCGCTGGCAGGCATTAAAGGTGGTTTGTTGAGCGGGGTAACTTCTGAAACAAGTTCTATCTTATTAGAAGCGGGTAATTTTGATGCTACTGAGGTACGTTTAGCTGCTACACGACATAAAATAAGAACAGAGGCTTCTGCGCGTTTTGAAAAGTCTCTTGATCCTAACCAAAATGTTTTAGGTATCATGCGCTTTATCAAACTATTAAAAGATGTAAAAGCAGAAATTTCTTATACTCCAAAAATTGTTTCTTTGGGATCCGTTGCAAAAACAGGAACGATAAAAGTTGCACATGAGTTTATAGAAAAACGTTTGGGTACCATTATTAAACCAGCGTTTATAAAAAAGACATTAGAAACGATTGGCTTTCAAGTTAAAGATGAAAAATCTATTTATACGGTAACAGTACCAACGTATCGAGCAACAAAAGATATTTCTATTCCAGAAGATATAGTAGAAGAAGTTGGTCGTTTTTATGGATATGGTGCATTGCCTCTTGAACTTCCTCAAATTACAAGCACTCCAGAAAAAGATATTACAACAGAACGTATAGATCTTATTAAGCAATTGTTAGCTTCGAGTGCTCATATGCACGAAGTGCAGAATTATGGGTTTTTTGATAATGAATTTTTAAAACAACTTAACTGGAAGTTGAATCGTCCAGTTACACTGGCTAATGCTATTTCTGAGCAGCGTACTGCTTTGGCAACCTGTTTGATGCCTGGTCTTTTACAGAACGTTGTAGAAAATAAAGGTGCAAAAGATGATTTGCGATTCTTTGAGTGGGGCCGTGTATGGCGCACTAATGCAAAGAATAAAAATAAAGTAGATGAGCACAGAATACTTGCAGGTTTATTTTACAAACGCAAAGGCGAAGTTGATTTTTTTGAATCAAAAGAAGCATTAGAAGAATTATTTGCAGCGCTGGGTTTAACCGTTGAATGGAAAAAAGCAGAAAAACCGGCTCAATGGGCAAGCAAATATCAGATGGCCGACCTGTTCTATCAAGGCAAAAATATTGGTAATGCTGGAAAAATAGCAAAATCAAAACTTGCTTCTATTGGTGGTGGCGATGCCTTTGGGTTTGAGCTTTGTGGTGATTTTCTTAGAGAGTTTAAACCGCAGGTTGCTCAATTTAAAGAACTCCCAAAATATCAAGCAACATCATTGGATGTGAGTGTTATGGTTTCAGAAAAAACGATTGTAGCAGATTTGGAGCATGCAATTATGGAATCTGACAAACGAATTTTTGGTGTTGTGCTACAAGATATTTTTGTAAAAGATGATTGGGAAGATAAAAAATCTATTACATTGCGTTTTTTTGTTAGAGATAATACAAAAACATTACAAAAAAATGATATTGATGCGGTACATTCCGCTGTAGAAAAATCGCTTAAAAAACAGGGAGCGCAAGTACGATGAATACAAGACATAAGGGACTTTGGTTTTTATTGTTATTTGATCGCATTATAAAACGATTAATTATATGGGGACGCTTATGTCCTGCTAAAGTTCTTCCATTTGTAACGTGTCGTGTAACACTTAATCGGGGAATATCTTTGAGTATGTTCTCTAATTTGGGAGCTACTGGTTTTTATATTTTGACTGGTATTATTGGTTTGTTTTTATTTGGTTTTGCATGGTATATGCATAAACGAGCAGAAGCCGATTATGATACGTTTGGAGAAATGCTGGTGCTTGTTGGAGGAACTTCTAATTTTCTGGATCGTTTAGTCTATGGCGGTGTTGTTGATTTTATACAATTATCGTTTGGTGGATGGTCGTTCCCTATTTTTAATTTTGCAGATGTATATATTGTGCTTGGTGTTGCAATCATGATTTACACTACTTTTTATGAAGATGTAGACTAGTATTTATGCAAGTTATTGCCACACTCAAAAATATATTTTTTCCATCTTACTGTTCGTATTGTAGAAGTTTTTTATCTCACGATACTATTCTGTGCGAAGAATGTTTTGACGGTATAAAGCCTGTTGCAACGTATCCTTTGAGAATAACTAAACAACATGAAGTAAAAGTTTTTTCTATAGGTGACTATAAAGATCCTTTGCGAGCACTTATTAAAACTAAACATTATAGGCAGCGTAAAACATCTCAAGACTTGGGCAAGTTACTCTGGGATAAAACTAATTTACGTCATCATCGGTTTGATCTTATTGTTCCTGTGCCATTGCATTGGACACGTTATGCCTGGCGTTGGTTTAATCAATCAGAAGAGATTTCAAACATTATAAGCCAGCACAGTGGCAAGCCAGTTGTTTTGGCGCTTAAGCGTATAAAGCGTACATTGTTCCAAACCGGTCTTTCTCGTGAAGAGCGTATGCAAAATGTCAAAAATGTTTTTGAATTAACTCAGTCAAATGAGTATATAAAGAATAAGCATATTGTATTAGTTGACGATGTTTTAACAACTGGTACAACGCTCAAAGAAGCTATTAAAGAACTCAAAAAAGCAAAACCGGCGAGTATTGTTATTGCTGTTGTGGCACGCGTTTTATAGTAACACGCTTATTTTTGGTGTATCTCTTCTTCTTCGCTTTATTTTGTGTTTTATTTCTCTTTCGGGCGTTATCTTGGTTGCTTTTATTTTTGCTATTGTAAGAGCTACAAGTTCTTTATGTTCTCTTTCTTTTTTCTTATTTTCTAGTGTTTGCAATAAGTCTAAATCATTGGTTTTTAATGCAAGAGCTGCGATATTAGAAAGATTTTTTCCGCCCATATTGTGTAAAATAGTACGAACAAAAGGTTTTTTTGAATCTTTAGTTTGAGCTACAGATGCTTTTGCCAAAAGAAGCCGGATATGTTCTTTGGGTAAAGGTTGAGAAAGATTTTGATGCATCAAGCAGAAAGTATCGTAATCTTCTGCGTCTATTGCATATTCAAAAAGTTCTCTTATGTCTTTATTAGATAGTTCAGAAGAAGGGCTGAATGTTTCTTTAATAAGTTTTGGTACAATAGGCGAAAGAATATCGTTTTGATAATAATGTAGGTTGATTGTATCTTTAATTGCTTCTAGGTAAGAGGCCTTAATGTCAGGTTGTTTTTTTAAAAAATCTCTAATAGATTTTCCTATATTAGAGTTATGATTTAAAAAACTTAAGGAAAAAGCTTCATCTGTGTCTAAAATACATTGTTTTTTTTGGGGAAATTCATAAAACATTTTAAAGCTCTCTAAACATCGAGCATATTGTGCTGTATAAGCAATTATAGAAAGATCGGTATTAGGAGTTCCCTTATCTACAAGTTTTTGTAAAAGGGTTAAAGGAGCACCTTCTTCTAGTGCAATATTTAGAGCATTTTTATTTTTGTAACTATTGAAGAAGTCTGTTTTGTAATTAGTTAAAAGATCAGCTAGCTGCCAATCTTTCATTAGAAGAGTATGTAATAATACCGGTATGTTGTCGGTAAGTCGGCTGCCATTTTTGTTATAAGTGGCAAAGTTACATTGGGCGAGTTTTTTTTGATTTTGTGTACTTTCATTGCGAAAGTACATGCTGCCATAGCCTCTGATTATTGTTATTTCGAACTCTTTTGCTTTTTGGGGTGTTACCGCCATATGAGAGGGATGATAAGCTCCTAAGAGTGCAAAATCAACTCCTTGAGCTCTATCTGCTCCATTAAGCGTTGAAAGTAAAATCAAGTTTATAAAGAGTGTTATTATTTTATTCATGAACTCTTCCTATTTTGCGTCCTTTAATAATCTATGATACATTACATCACTGTTAAGATAAGCTAAAAGAACACTTATTGGAAGGAGCTAGGAGCATTTATGAAGAAGAAGAATAAAGCAATGCATGTGGGTATTTTAGGGTTGGCATTAAGTACATTATTGTTATTGCCTGGTTGTCGTATTGTGGAACTCTTTAAAGATAAATTAGGTTCAGAGCCGTCCGCAGCTCCTGTTTCAGTGCCTTCTAGCACTTCTTCTAGTCATAGCGATGACAGTAAAGCTCTTTTGTCTATTGATGGTAAATCAGTTATTACCGAAGCATCTTTTGATAAATATTATGAACAGTTTGTTTCTTCTAATCCACAATTACAATCTATGATTCAGTTTATGCCAAATGCTAAAAAAGAAATTTTTAATGGCATGGCAAATGAGCGCATCTTGTTAGTTTGGGGTGAAAAAAATAATATTCACGGTGATGCTGAGTATAAAAAAGAACTTGAGCAATCAGTTAGAATGATTAAAACAAATTTGGCAGCAAAGCGATTTGAAAAAGATTTAATTGGTACTATTGCCGTAACTGATAAAGAAATGCGTGATTACTATGAATCACACAAAGATCCAGAACTTATTGTTTCTCCGGGTGGCATTAAAGCTGAAGGTAAAGAATTCGATACTAAGGAAAAAGCACAAGTTCTTTTTGATAAAGTAAAAGATGACGCTAAAGGATTTAAAGCTGCTGCTGGAGATAAGGTAAAAGATTTTGCTCCTATTAATAAGATGAGCTTTGATGTTGATAATGCTCTTAAAGATAAAGTAATGGAACTAACAAGCTTTCCTAAAGTTATTATGGTAGAAGCAGCAAATAAAAAATATTGGGTAGTAGCAGCGCTTAAAAAAGAAGAAACACAGCATCGTTCTTTTGATGAAGTCAAAGAAGGCTTAAAGAAGATGATTGAGCGCGAAAAAACTATGAAAATTTATACTGAAAAAATTGGACAGCTTAAAAAAGAATATAACGTAACTGAAAATACAAGCTATTTTGAAAAAGAAGTTCCTAATGCAGGATTGCCGCATCACATGATGCCTCATAATCATGATCACGGTCATGATGATGAAGAACATGCAAAGAAAAAAGATAGTGGAATTAAAGCGTTATAAGTAGAGTTGAGAGAATAACTAAGGATAGTAATGAGTCATCCTGCTTATGCAAGCAGGGTGACTCACTTTATTATGGGTGGAAAAAATATGAAAAAAATTGCATTAATAGTAGCTTTCGCAGCTACATCACTTTCTGCTAAAAATGAAGTAGTAGAAAAAAAACAAATTAAACCTAAAGTTACACAAGTTGCTAAAAAAGAGATTAAAAAACCTGTATTGATATTAGAAAACGAAATCTCTTCTGTTATTTATACGGGACACGATCCTATTATCTTAACCAAAAATGAATTTGAGAGACCATCTATTAACGGTCAAGAGCAAACGAGAGAAGAAGTTATTAAAGCGCGTAAGATGGAATATGAAGCGGTGTATGTATATAACATGCCTATTCCTGATGAAGCTATTAATAGTTATATAAAATCTTTAAAAGATGCTCATGGCATGGATGATAAAGAAATTAAAATTAAATTTGATAAAGCAGGATACGCATACGAAGAAGGCGTTGATGAGTTGCGACGTATGCTGGTAATAGATTCTCTGTTTGGTTTTAAAATTAAATCTCGTTTAGTGGTGCCAGAAGATGATGTTCGTGCATATTATGAAAAAAATAAAGAAGAATTGCCGGCAGCATTTAATATTAAAAAGGGATTTTTAGCTAAAGGTATTTTAACGCCGGATGAAATTGTAGTTTTAAAACAGACTGGTAAGCATAGTGATTTGGTTGATTGGATGTCTCCCTATTGGTTGGCAGAAAATGATATGGCAGAATCATTACAGCATATGAAGGTGTTGGATGAAGGTGCAATTGTTGCGGCAGTATCTACAGGCAATGGACATGAGGTAATTCAACTTATAAAAAAACGACCAAAGCGTATCTGTTCTTTTGAAGAGTCATATAGAAAAATTGCAGACATGTTACATCGCCCACTCTTTGAAAAACTTGTTAAAGAGTATGAACTGGATCTTGATAAAAAATATGAAGTTGTTTTCTGTTAAACTTCTTCTTTAATTGATTTATATTCTGGCTTTTTACCATCTTTATTAAGTAAAGTTTGATTTGCTCCATTAGCCAAAAGAATTGCAATTGTTTCGGGTGTTGCATAACGAGCTGCAGTATGCAGAGGTGTGTCTCCATAATCGTTTGGAGTATTGATAACTACTTTGCCTCCATTGTTTAAAATAATCATGGCCTTCTCATTATCTTCTTGTGCAAGAGCTTGTTGTAGAGCTGTAAAACCAAAATCATCTTGAATTGTTGGATTAGCACCAGCAAGCAAAAGAGTTCTTACTGTATCTGCTGTTACATGTGTAGAAAATGCTGCATGATGTAATAATGTTTGTCCTGCTGCATCTTGATAGTTAGCAAGAGCGTGTAATATTTGAGAATCTGCATTAAATTTTACTGCTACCTGAAAAGGCGTTTCTTTTTTAATATGATGAGCGCGATTAGCATTAAAACCTGGTGTATTAATAAGTTGTAAAATTAACTTTGTATACTGTTTGTTTTCGTTATTTTTAATAAGCCAAACTAAAATTGGAGTTGCTTCAATAGATGCTATATTTAAAGCTTCTGGTGAGGTAAAAGGTAGTACAAGCCTTGCATTATTAAGGTCATTATTTTTAATGAAATTACAAAAATAAAGATCATCGCAATCAATGTTTATTCCTGATAGCTCAGGTTTATCTTTATTATTATGATATCGTTCTTGTATAAGAGCTTCTTCTAAAGTTGTAGCATCGGGATAGTATTCAAATCCATCTGTGCTTGGTATCCATTGTCCCGTAGCATGTGATAAAATATCTGCAGTATGTATGCTGGAAACTGTAGAAAATAGCACTAACGCTAACATTATTTTTTTACGAATTAATTCCATTTTTATAACCTCATTTATAATTTCCATTTTTTATTCAATAAGCCCATTATACCATAATATTCAAATAGAATAAACAGGTCCTAGAGGGTTAAGCTTAACCCTCTTCTTCTTCAACTATATTTTGAGATTGATTATAAAGCTCCAGTGCCTTTTGGGTGAGGAGCTTTTTCTTTGATTTGTAGGCAGGTTTTTCTTCAAAATAGCTGTCCAAGAGTGTCGCAAGATCCATTTCTACCTTAAGGCCTCTGCGTTTTTCTCGGGTTGTTATATTATGAATGGGGATAATTCCAACCAAATAATGTGCGTGAGAGCAAGCTCGTTCGATGGTACCAATGTTTACCATGTCGGTTTGGTTATCTGGAATATGATACACAATTTTTACCACAGCATTATCAAGAGTATGTTTTTTGAGTGCATTAATAACTTGTTCGGTTTGATCTTCTCGTTGTGTGTCGAGTTTTACATCAACTTGAATAAATGGTCGTGCAGGAACCTCTATGAATATATGCGATGTCTTTTTTAAAGTTACAGAAACTAAACAAAAACCTTTTGGTTCTTTGCGTTCTCCAAAATCTATTCGTTCTATTGAGCCAGAATAAACAATAGCAGGATAGCCATTTTTGTTTAAATTTTGATAGCGATGTAAATGCCCAAGGGCTACGTAATCAAATGGTTTTAAAGCGAGTTGTGAGGGCATTAAGGTAGGATCTGTTCCGTAAACAGCACGTTTTTCTGAACCAGAAAAAACTCCAGAGCTTACCGTCATATGGCTTGTGAGTATTGACGGAATAGTAGGGTCGCATTTTTGTGCAAAATTAGTGATGAGTGTACCAACTGCTTCTGAGATATAACGCGTAATATCTTCTGCAGAATGTAATAAATGTTTTTTATTTAAACTAATGGTATTGCGGGTTGGCCAAGGAATACCTACAATTTGGATAGGGCCATTTTTTGTTTCTAAAGTAATAAGGTCTGGTTGGCTAAAGACATGAAAACCATCAAGTGGTACTTCGTTAAAAATTTCTAAACTATTAGCTTTGCCAAAACTTAATGGATTATCGTGATTGCCAACTACAATAACAATAGGAATGCCTGCTCTATAGAGGCGCAAGAAGCAACGCATAAGTAATTTTTGTTGAGTAGGGCTTGGGTTTGCAGTTTTATATGCATCGCCTGCAAATAAAAAGAAATCTATTTTTTCTTCTATACCAATGTCTATGCAATAGTTGAGAGCACGTTCAAAATCCAAAAGACGAGTATGAATACCCGTCTCTGGATCTATTCTGCCGTAGTTTTCCATTCCAAAGTGTATGTCCGCGGTGTGAATAAACTTAATCATTGATTGTTTTCAAAACTCTTATCTTTAATGGCTGCCAAAAAAGGGGAAGAATCCTCCAGTTGGGCAGTAGTTGTTTTTTTGTTTTTTATTTTACTCGCATAACCATCTTTGTTTACTTGACGCTCTCGTGCAATGGCAAGAGCACCTTCTGGTACTTCGGTTGTAATAGTTGATCCCGCAGCAGTAAATGCTTTCTTCTTGATGGTAACAGGTGCAACAAGAGTATTATTACTTCCTACAAATACATCATCTTCGATACGTGTTTTGTGTTTTTCAGTACCATCGTAATTGCAAGTAATGGTTCCTGCTCCAATATTTACACGATTGCCTATAACAGCATCACCTAAATAGGTAAGATGTTTTGCCTTAGTGCCAGATCCAATAGTACTGCGTTTAACTTCTACAAAATTACCAATTGTTGTGTTGTCTTGAATAACAGAATCTTCCCATACATGAGCAAATGGCCCAACTTGTACTTCGGAGCCAATGGTAGTATCAGAAACAACGGTATGCGAATGAATTATTGTATTATCTGCAATAGAGGAATTTTTTATAATTGAAAAAGCGCCGATAGAGCAGTTTTTACCAATAGTTGTTGATCCAAGAAGTTGTGCTGCGGATTCTATAGAACTACCGGCTCCAATATTCACTCTACGGTCAATTTGTACATTATGGGCAATAGAAAAGCGTACACCGTTGTCCATCCAATATTTAACAATTTCTGCTTTTAATATTTGTTCGGCAGCCCACAGTTCTTTAAAAGTATTAATGCCTCGAATTTTATCAAATGGAGCAGAGATTGTACTCACGCCAAGTTTTTGATCGCTTGCTATTTTAACGAGATCGGTGATGTACCATTCGCTGGTTACAGAACTTTGTGTAAGTTTTTGCATGCTTTCTTCTAAGAAAGTTCTTTTTATTAAATACACGCCTGCATTAATGCAGCAATTTTCGCCAATGTCGCCTTTAAATTCTTTTGCTTCTACAATTTCGATTGCGCTTTCTTCTTGTACTACGCGGCCGTAGTGCCCAGCGGTAGGCTCACAATTGTGGGCAGTTACAAAACTTATAGCAGCATCTTCTTGTTTATGTTTTGCGTAGAGATCTTCAACGATATCGGTTGTTACCAAAGGCATATCACCATTCATTACAAGAATATGATCTTTGGTCCAAGTGGGTTGAGAGGTTTTTATTGCATCTCCGGTTCCTCGTTGCTCTGTTTGTTCAACAAAGAGCACGGCATCTTTAAAATGTTTTTCAACGGTATCTTGGATAAGTTCTTTTTGAAATCCTACCACCATTGATACGGGAACATTAAGTGAGGTAAAAAGCTTTGTAGGATACAAGATCATTTCTTGCCCACATAATTTTTCTACTAACTTTGTTTTGCCTGTCTTGAACCGAGATGATTTTCCTGCCGCCAAAATAACGGCTTGAACGTCTTTGAGAGCCATGGATACTCCCTCTCTTTTATAAAATAATAAGATACAATTAGATTTTGCATTTTAAGTTATCATAAAAAATTTAGGGAGTCTAAAATCTTACTGTTTGTGAACTTATTAAGATAATTAAGGTTTTTGAGATCAAAGATCTATTTATTGATCGATAGTATTATCTGGAAGTGTTGACGGGTTTTTTATTATGGGTAAAGTGAAAGTGGTTATTCTTTTCTAAAAGTTTTATAGGGGGATCTATAATGGTTAATAATATTCTTATTTTTGTAGCTGGCTTAGCATGTGGAGCAGTAGGTATTTTGTCGATTCCTCATATTAGGGAACAATTTAAACCTTCTTATATTTATGATTATCCTTTTTCAATTGATATTCCACCAGTTCATTTAAATCCTGCCTCTCATCAAAGTTCTCCAGTGAGTTATTATGCTGTTGATTTTCCTATGCCGCTAGGCACACCTGTTTTAGCTGCTAGAAGTGGTGTAGTTCTCTCAGTAAGAGATGATTCAGATGAATATGGTACAGATATAAAATATGTTAATAAAGTAAATCAAATTTTAATACTTCATGAAGATAATATTATGACTGAATACAATCATTTAGAAAGAAATTCAGCGCAAGTTAAACTTGGAGATATTGTTCGTGTGGGAGATGTATTGGCAGTAACAGGAAACTCTGGTTATACTTTTGGTCCTCATCTTCATTTTAATGTTGTTAAAACATATAAGAATGGAAAGCAATATAGTCTTCCTGTAAAATTTAAATCTCGAGATTCTTAAGCTCCTTTAGCTTGACTAACATCACCAACTGTTTACTCTGTATACACTATAATTACGATGCATTTTAATCATGGATAGTGAGTATGACAATAAAACAGGTGATGCTGATAATAACAGCTTTAGTAGTAACAACCCAGTCTTATACAATGTCGATAAATAACCGTTATATACCTTGGTATACGCAACCCTTTGGCCGAACATTAGAGAAACGTTCTCATTTACAAGCAGAACTTTTTTTTATGACAGGTGATAAAGCGTTCCATCATTCTTCTGACGAATCAAAAGGCATTCCAGAAGTCTGGGGCAAGTACGATCAAAGAACTGCCAGTGATGTTTTAATTGCTATGGGTATTACGTCTCCATTGTTTGCTCAATGGCAAATTCAAAAAACAATACCGTGGGATGTTGATCAAAAAATAGAATCTCAAGGTATGTCATTCAAAAGTGAGTGGGCAGTAGGCCATGGAATTTCTTTTGGTGGATCATGTGCATTTATGCGCATTAATTGTAACCAAACATTTTCTATTCCGTTTGACACGCGTAAGGATATGAATTTAACTCCTAATCAAGAAAATGAACTTGATCGTCAACGCCGTGCTATGAATGAATTGATTGGTATTAGTAGTACACAATGGTCAGAAACTGGTTTCTCTGATACCCAAATTTATGTGCGTTGGGGAAATGTATGGGATTATAAATTAAAAAGCCGACAAGTTGATGCAGGCGTTAAAGTTGGTTTTTATATTCCGTCGGGTAAGGAACGTGATATAAATAATCCGGCTTCTATTCCATTTGGTTCAGATGGCATGAAAGGATTTTTCCTTGGAGGCGATATAGCGCTTGAGATTAAAGAAGATTGGACTGCTGGAATGGCCATACAATTGAGCTCGCACTTTACTAAAACAAAAAAACATCGTTTGCCGGTAAAAAAAGAAAATTATTTATTTGGTGGAACAACAGGAAACGCAGAAATTGATCCTGGGGTTACATTTGTATGGAATCCGTTCTTTAGATTAGGTGATTTGCAAGACGGTCTTGGTGTTCATGTAGGGTACACGCTTGCACATCATGCTGGAGATGTATGGACAGATAAGCGTACAGATAAAACAATTGCTATTGATTTAAATGATATGAAAGATCTTTCAAAATGGGATGCTGAATATTTATCAATTTATCTTTCTTATGATCCAAGCAAGGTAACAATAAAAGATAAAATTCAGCCTATTCTAACAATTAATTGGGACGCTCCGGTTAAGGTGTTTGTAGCAGAAGATGTAGCTAAGACACATAAGATAGCTCTAGGTGTTGCTTTTAATTTTTAATGTTTGGAGAATAGAATGAGTAGATGGAATAAATTTTTTCCGGCGCAACGTATTTTTGGTTTGTTTTCTAATGATATTGCTATCGATTTAGGAACAGCAAATACAGTAGTGTACGTACGTGGACAAGGTATTGTATTAAACGAACCCTCTGTGGTTGCTGTAAAGGCAAACACGCATGAAGTACTTGCGGCAGGAACAAGAGCAAAAGAAATGCTTGGCAAAACGCCAGAGTCTATTATTGCTTGTCGTCCTATGAGAGATGGAGTAATTGCAAATTTTGAATTAACCGAAGCAATGATTCGGCATTTTATTCGTAAAGTGAACAACGACAGAAGAACATTAGTAAGTCCACGTATAGTTGTTGGTTTGCCTTCTGGTGTAACACAAGTAGAAAGACGTGCGGTAGAAGAATGTGCACGTCATGCAGGTGCGCGAGAAGTATTCCCTATTATGGAACCAATGGCTGCTGCAATTGGAGCAGGGTTACCGGTTCAAGAGCCTTCAGGAAGCATGATAGTTGATATTGGCGGGGGAACAACAGAAGTTGCTGTCATTACATTACAAGGTGTTGTTTTTTGCCAATCAATACGTGTTGGTGGAGATGAGATGGATCGTGCATTAGTTTCTTATGTTAAGCGTAAATACAATCTTTTGATTGGTGAAAGAACTGCTGAACAACTTAAAATGACTATTGGGTCTGCTATGCTTGATCCAGAAGTTGAAAAGTCATTTATGCCGGTTAAAGGGCGCGATTTAGTAACGGGTGTTCCTAAAACAATTAAGCTTACTGGTCCAGAAGTACACGAGGCATTGCTCGAAACAGTAGCACATATTGTTGATGTAGTACGAGTAGCACTTGAAAGTACTGCTCCAGAGCTCTCGTCAGATCTTGTAGATCGTGGTATTATGATGGCTGGTGGAGGGTCTTTATTAGCTGGACTTGATAAATTAATTTCAAAAGAAACAGGTTTACCAGTTCAAGTTGCGGAAGATCCACTATTTTGTGTTGTTCGCGGGGCAGGAAAAGTAGTTGAAGAACTCGATACGTTCCGTGACGTTTTAATGCAGTGAGTTATGAAAGAAATAAATGGCATCTTCTGACGGAATTTCTCTTAAAAAACATTATGGGCAATATTTTTTAAGAGATAAGAATATTATTCTTGATACGTTGTCTCATATTGATCTTAAAGGCAAATCAGCATTTGAGATTGGATGTGGTGACGGTTTTTTAACAGAAGAAATTCTTAATCAACAGGTAGCTCGTTTATGGGTGTTTGAGATTGACCCTGAGTGGGCAGAAAAAGTGGAACAAGAACAGAGTGGTCCTAACTTTAAAATGCAT
>JBLICC010000008.1:0-23886 GCA_047631715.1 Alteromonas naphthalenivorans | reverse complement strand
TAGAGTCAAGAGTCAAAAAATCTTTATCCCCTTTTGCTAGTCGTTCAAAAAACGCTACAGTAACTTCGCCTACTGATTCTGGGATTGCATCTGTTTTTTCACCAATAACAATTGATGATTGGGGAGACAGAAATGACTTATTAAATGATTATATGATTATTGAAACAGGGCAAGAAGTTACAAGTCCATCAGTAGATCAATTAAGTGCTATGCAATTTGAGCCCATAGAAGCACCACAATTCCCAGCATATGATCATAAGATGCATCAAGAAATTGCTGATCTATTAAAAGAAGATGGTGATGATGACAATACCGATCAAGATGCAAGTGGATTCTTAAAGTATTTAGAATACGATATAGAAGAAGTGGAGAAAGAGTTATAAAAACGCTTGCAGGGTAGGCATTTTTTAAGAGTGTGCTATATTTTGTACTGTATTAGTATAAATAAAGTAAGAATTAAGGTTTTAACTATGAAAAAAAGCATACTCATTTCTTTTGTATTGTTATCGATATGTTCAACAATGGAATCTGCTGAATCACCAAATAAAAGAATAAGAAAGCTTTCTTTAAAAGCACAAGAAGCATTTGCAGGTCAACAGATACGAGCATTCGAGAAAAAAAATAAAAAGAAAAAGAGAAAACAATTATCTGGTGATCAATTAGATGTTGCGAGTTTTGCAAGTGATAGGGATGAGCAAGAAGCTAGTGATAGCGAGATTGATTTAGCGCAATTTTTACCTGATCATCAAAAAGATAAAGCTATGAGCCCATCTGCAGATCAGTTACTTTCTGTAGAATTCGATTTTCATGTAGCTCCTCAAGTTCCACAGCAACAACCCCATCAAACAGTTGTCGCAATTGCTCAATTTATATGTCCTTATTGTTTTCCATCTGTTGATTTTGAGCGTGAGGATGAATATAGAAAACATGTATTTGGTCATACTCTTGCGAACATACAGTAATTTTAAACTTCAATTGCGAGCTACATACATTCGATACAAATACTCATGTTGTTTATATTCACTCAGTATAACTTAATCCTAGTGTGCTCGAGTATTTTTCATCGAGTCATACTGCCGTGCCCGGCGAAGGTTTATGCGAAGCCTGGGAGTGATTTTGAGTGCAGCGATAAATTGTATCGAATGTATATAATTTGTTTTTCAGAATAAACTTATTCTAAATAAATAAACGCCTTCCACAAGCAATTAAGCCCATTAAAGACGCGTATTTATACCAACGTTAAACTTAGTTAATTATGCCTATGCAATAAACCCTGTATTGCCGTTTTCAGTAATTTGAGTAAGCGGATGGATATCATTTAATAACCTTCCTACATACCAATTAGTAGTACCGGTAGACCCAGCAATAAGTATCTTGCCATCTGTTTGTATTTGCATGGTATAAATTATATAACCATCAGTATTCGTATAAAAGTCACTACCAGCATCGCCAAAGTTGGCATCGATCGTACTTGATTTTATTGTTTGGTACGTCCATTGCGGTGTGGTTGAGCTGTTTATAAGCACGGGGTTTGTGGTGCTGAGAGTACTCAGTACCAAAGTGAGCAATAAATTTTTGATCTTCATACTATCTTTATCATTATAACTCAAAAACTACTCGGGATGAGCAGGTTAACTGTCTTATTTAAAAGAGTAAGTTATTACGTTCATCCCGAGTGGTTTTTACGAAGTTAAAATTGTATCGAGGGACCCTTATTATAGTTCGGTATATTTAAGTGATCTGCCTTTGCATTTATCAACAGGATATTTAGCAGCGACTTTTTTAAATTTAGCTAAAAACGCTTTTTCTAAGTCTATGCCGGTTGCATTGCAAAAACAGAGTAATCCAAATAATATATCGGCGACTTCGTCTTGCACATCTTGTTCTTTGTCTTTATAAGCTTTTAAAGAATCTTCTGATTTACACCATAAGAAAAGTTCCATGAGTTCTGATGCTTCGATAGAGATATTCATGCTCAAATTCTTGGGAGTATGAAACTGCTGCCAGTCTCGTTCTTGAACAAACAGTTTAACTTTTTCCTTGAGTTGCTTTAGGGAGAGTTCTTTTGTGGGCATATTGTGACTTTCGTTTTTACAAATAAGCATAAAACGCTTATAATAAGTGCTAAAATATTTGAACTTATTCTAAAGAGATAAAATTATGAGCGCAAAGTTACCAGATATCAAAACTAAATTTCCTGAATGGTACCAAGAGGTTATACGGCAAGCAGAGTTGTCTGATCAATCTCCTGTACGTGGTTGTATTGTTATTAGACCTTATGGTACAGAAATTTGGGAAAGTATAAAATCTATTCTTGATAAGAAAATTAAAGATACTGGTCACAAAAACGCAATTTTTCCTCTTTTGATTCCCGAGTCTTTCTTAAAAAAAGAAGCAGAACATATCGAGGGATTTGCTCCAGAACTTGCTATTGTTACGCATGCTGGTGGCAAAAAATTAGCAGAACCACTTGTTATTCGTCCAACATCAGAAACTATGGTTCATCATATGTTTGCGCAATGGATAAAATCGTGGCGCGATCTACCACTTAAAATTAATCAGTGGGCAAATGTGATGCGTTGGGAAATGCGTCCGCGTGCATTTTTACGAACATCAGAATTCTTTTGGCAAGAAGGGCATACTGCTCATGCAACTAGAGAAGAAGCAAAAGAAGAAGCGCTTTTAATGCTTGGGCATTATAAAGACTTGGCAGAAAACTATTTAGCTATTCCAGTGGTAGTTGGCCAAAAATCTAACTTAGAAAAATTCCCTGGTGCAGACGAAACACATACTTTTGAAGCATTTATGCCAGACGCAAAAGCATTGCAAATGGGAACATCGCACATGCTTTCACAAAATTTTGCAAAATCATTCGATATGAAGTACCAAGACAAAGACAGCAAAATGGCGTACCCATGGTTAACTAGTTGGGGCGTAACTACGCGTTTGATTGGTGCAGTTATTATGAGCCATGGTGATGAAAAAGGCTTAATACTTCCACCAAAGATTGCTCCTATTGAAGCAGTTATTATTCCAATTTATAAAACAGACGAGCAACGTGATGCAGTATTAAAAGCTGCTCAACAAGTAAAAGAAGAATTAGATGGATTGGTTCGTGTTCATATTGACGCTGATGAACATAAAAAACCAGGGAGCAAGTTCTTTCATTGGGAAATGAAAGGCGTGCCTCTACGTTTAGAAATTGGGCCTCGTGACCTAGAAAAGAAACATGCTATGGTGGCAGATCGTCTTGGGTTAGAAAAAGAGGGTGTTCTTTTTGCAGATATGGCACAAGTGCTTCCAAGAAAATTAGAAGCTTTTCAAAAAGCATTGTTTGACCGAGCAAAAACACGGCTTGATAATATGTGGACTGTTAAAGATAAGCTAGCGGATATTGTAGAAGTTTCCGAATCGTCTGTGTGCTTAACAGGTTTTTGTGGATCGGACGAGTGCGAAAGAATGCTTAAGCCTAAAAAGTTATCTATCAGATGTGTTTTGTCGGATAACACTGTTAAAAATTGTTTTGGCTGTGATAAGGCAAGTACTGCTGATGTTGTTGTTGCCCGATCGTACTAAAAGATATGAATAAACTCTTTATTATTTTTCTTACAGTTCTTACACCGCTTTGCACTTGGGAAGGTAGCAATACTCTTATTATTGATGAGAGTACTCGATTGCAATTTGATAGTTTTGAAATAGAACTAAAATTAAGATCAGCTCTTTTAGAATTATGTGAAAATGCTCAAATCGAAGAAAATCAAGGTGTGTTTTGGGTAAATACTGTAATGTACCAAACTTTAGGCCCACTTTTTAATGTGAAAAAATCTGATATTAGAACATTATATAAAGATCTTCTTGATCAATGCACAAGGCGGCCTGTACCAAATGGATGTGGGGATTTATGGCAAAAAGAGATTATAGCAACCATTATAGCTCTTGCAGAATCTTCGGATGAAGATTTAGGAATGAAGCGATTAAAAAAAAATAGGATTAAAAGACAAAATAAAAAAAGAAATAAAGAGAACTGTAAATTGGAATCATCATTGTTTTCTCCACCACCACCTCCAAGAAGATCAAGACTTGTATCTGTTCCATCGGATGTTTTTTTTGGAAATGACAGTGGTGATGAAACAGATTCGCTTTAAGAGTAAAGAAGTAACAAACAATAAAACATTATTAATTCTATAGAAGTTATGAGGAAAGCTTATCATGATTAAGGTCGGTGAACACGTTACATTAGATATCGTAGGAACAACACAAGAATATAGTATTCAATTTTATGAAGATCTTTTTTATAAAATTGCTAAAGAAGCTAAAGTCAAAGTGTTAAATGTCTCGCATCATAAATTTGAGCCTCAAGGATCAACATCATTAGCTTTACTCAGTGAAAGCCATATGAGTGTTCATACTTTTCCAGAGCATGGCATTATAAGTTTTGATTTTTTTACCTGCGGCAAGGTACATCCAAGAATTGCAGAAGAAATTATAAAAAAAGAAATTCAACATACCAGCATTGTTAAAAAAGAATTTGATAGAAATACGGGTAATGCAATGGAGCCTTTCTATCCATCTATTAATAGTTCTGCTTTTGCAATTATTATAGTAACTGTATTTTTAATAAGAAAATATTTTTACACAACTTCTAATGTTCGCGCAAAATAGTATCGTTAAAAAAACAACACAAATTTTATAGATCAGGATACAAACATGAAAAATAAATTTTTATTATTACTCTTAACTCCAATGTTACTTTTAAGCCAAGAGCTTCATAAACCTTTTTTTTATCCTAGTTTAACTGGCTCTGAAGGCCTTGTTAAGCATTATGTAGTAGAAGCAGTGTTAGAAGATTTTACATCAAAAATGGGTCAACACATTCAAGTCTTTAAAGTAAAAGAATTTGGAAAAGCTTTGTTTATAGATGGCGATATACAAGTTTCTACAAAAGATGAACATCTTTATAGCTCTACTTTTGTAAATTCAAGTTTAAAGCTGAGTGATGCAAAAAATAAAGTTGCTATTATTGGTGGTGGAGACGGCGGAGTTGCACGTGAGTGTCTTTCTCAAGATTGTGGCTCTATAGACTGGTACGATCTCGATCAAGAAGTGATTGAAGTATCGAGCAAACATCTAAGTACAATTGGCAATAACGTTCTTAAAAGTGATGTTGTAACATTAATTTTGGGTGATGCTTTTAAAAATATTAAGTCTGTTCCTGATAACACTTACGATAAACTTTTTATAGATCTTACTGATGACCAATTTTGTGTTGATCTAACAATAAAAAATATGGATGAATTAAAAAGAATTCTTAAACCAAATAGTGTTGTAACAGTTCAAGCAAGCAGTAAAGACACAAATCCTGCACAAGTAGAAATGTGGACACAAGCTTTTGAGCAAGCTTTTGGTAATACTTCTTTAGACGAAGTATATATCCCAAGCTTTGATTGTGCTTGGAATTTCTTATCTTCTGTATATCGTAAGTAAGAAGTTTTATATTTAAAAAAAAGAGTAGTAATGAAGACCAAAGATTATTTTACTAAGTTTGAAAGTTATTTATTAACAGAAAAACGAGTAGCAAAAAACACCTTTGATGCTTATAGAAGAGACCTTGAGCAATTTTCTGTTTTTTTAGATACTCAAAAACTAGCACTTAAAAAAGTAACACCTACAGACCTTAAAGCATATTTAAAATATCTTAATAAAGAAGGTATTGGAGCTAGAAGTGCGGCCCGAAAAATATCTACACTTAAAGCATTTTATATATATCTAGAAGATCGCTATGAAATTAAAAACTGTGCAGAAGAACTCATAACACCACGTTTAGAACAAAAGCTTCCCAAGCATTTAAAAGAAAAAGAAGTAGAAATGCTTTTGAGTGCAGCAAAAGAAGATGATTCTGATGCGGGAGTACGTAATTGCACCATGTTATACTTGCTCTATGTAACGGGCATGCGTATTAGCGAATTGGTACACGTAACGGTATCAAGCGTCGACTTTTCTTCGGGCTTTGTAACAGTACCAGGAAAAGGGGGCAAAGAGCGCATGGTTCCTCTACCACATCATATGTCTGAACTTTTAAAAAACTATCTTAAAAATGTATATCCACAGTTAGTAACCAAAAAAAATACAACGCTTAAAACAGATTATATGTTCCCAACATTTTATGGTGGCAAGTTAAAAGCAATGTCTCGACAAATGTTTTGGATCTATTTAAAAGATATGGGGCAACGAGCAGGTATTAAACATGAGCTTTCTCCCCATCAGTTACGGCATTCATTAGCAACACATTTGCTAAAGAAAGGCGCTAATTTACGATCGCTACAAATGCTGTTGGGACACGAGAACTTAACCACTGTGCAGATTTATACACATGTAGAAACAGAGCATTTACGTAAAATATATGATAAAAAACATCCTCGATCATGAAGAAAACTCTTTTATTTCTCGCTTGTTTGTATAGTCAGACCCAAGCAACAACCATACGAGTTAAAGATCTTTCATATAAAAGCATAGAAGCATTGCGAGAGTATCAACAGAATAACCCTGGGCCATTGACGATTAAGATTGAAGGTGAGCGTACGGTATTTGATACAGTAGTGGGGTGGGGTGAATGGGCTTCTGAAACTGCAGACACCGCAACAGGGGAATTAGATAAATGGGGCATGGCTAAACCAATTTTGAAATGGGCTCTTGGCGGCGCATTTATGTCTTACGGAGCAACATTTTATGTAATTTATCGTGCATATAAATTGTTAAAAACAATAGGGTCGTGGTCAAACTCTGTAGGGCAAAGCAATGATGAAGAACTTATGCTTTATGTGAGACAACTTGATAAAACAATTATACGGCAAAAATATTTACAAGAAATCAAAAGAGAAAAAACAGTACTCGAACTGTATTTAAAAATGCATAAACATTTATGTCGTTGGCATATAAGAAAAGTTTTTCCTTACGATGAGACTGTTCATAGATCTATTGTTAAAAGTTTTGAACGATTATGCGCTTTAGAGCAACATTTGTGTGGCATTATTAAATGATTTTTTGCAAAACAGCAGCAACTGTATTATAATTTTTAATAAAAAATAACGTATGTATCTTACTATAAGGTCTATCAAAATGGCAGAAAAGTTTGTAGTCGAACAGAAGCCTTTGCTTTCTATTCTCTCTTCAATGCAACCGATTTGTTCTAAACGTACAACACTTGATGCAACAGCGAGTATTCTTTTTAGTGTTGGCCCAAAAGAACTTGTTCTAAAAAGTACCGATCTTGAAGTAAGTTTACAGTCAAGTTATGGGCTTAAAGAATGTACATTGCGTGAAACAAAATCATTTTTAGTAAGCGGTAAGCGTTTGTTTGATATTGTAAAAGAACTTGAGAGTGATATCACTTTTACAATCACCAAAAGCCAACTTGCACTTACTGCAGGCGCTGTTCATTTAGCACTTAACATAAAAGATGCAGAAGAATTTCCTCCGTTCCCAGAGCGTATCGAAAATCTTATGCAAATGGAATCAGCTTTTGTATTAACACTGCTTGATAAAGTAGCCTTTTTAATTCCTCAAAATAATGCAAACCCTGCTTTGAATGGTTTGTATTTTGAATTAACTAAAGAATGTATGACTTTGACTACAACAGATGGTCATTGTTTAGCTCAAATTAAAACACAAAAATATAAATTAGAAAAACCACAAAGTTGGTTGCTACCACGTAGAGCTATTTTAGAACTTAAAAAGATTTTAGAAGGCTCGAGTGAAGAATATGTATTTTTAGGAACGTGCGGAAATCAATTGGTGTTTTCTGGTGAATCATTTAATTTTTTCACTAAATTGCTTTCAACTAAGTTTCCTGAATACAGTACGATTCTTAATCGACAAGGTTTTGTGCCAGCACGTATCGATAGAACCAGTTTAATTAAAACATTGCGTCGATCGGCTTGTTTGCTTTCTGGGCAATTTATTGCAACAGAATTTGGATTTAAAGCAGATAACGTTGATGTGTCTATGACCAATAAAGAAGTAGGTAAACTTGAGGAGAAGATTTCTCTAGGAGAGTTTACTGGAGATGCACTTGATCTACGCTTCTATGCACCATACTTGTTAAGTGGGTTGCATGCGTTTTCTGATGACAAATTAACTTTCTATCTAAACAGCGCAGCAAAACCTATCATCTTTGAAACGGAAGAAAAAGAAAAATATAATCTTACGTACTTAGTGATGCCGGTTTCTGCTAACTCAAATCGATGACAGTTTGCATCCAGCGATTACAGGTAAAAAATTTTAGATGTTTTTCCTCACAGACATTTGATCTTGATTCACCCATTGTGGTGATAGAAGGGTTGAATGGGTCAGGAAAAACATCTTTATTAGAAGCACTTCATTATGCTTGTTATCTTAAATCATTTAGAACACATATTCCGCGAGACTTAATTGCTTTTGAATCTGAAAACTTTTTTATTAATGCAACTTGTAGAGATCACTCTATAACGGTTGGATCGAGCGGCGGTAAAAAACAAGTTAAGGTTGATAAGAAACCTATCACCTCTTATAAAGAACTTAGAGAGTATTACCGTGTTGTAACGATTACTGAAGATGATCTTTTGCTTGTAAAAGGCAGTCCAGAAAAAAGACGATCATTTTTAGATCATGCTTTGATACTTTTAGAAAGTTCTCTTTCTACAGTATACAAACAGTTTAAACAGGTATTAGATCAAAGAAATGCGCTTTTGCAGCGTAATGTTATTTCTCAGGATGAATTTCTGATTTGGACTCGTAAAGTATGGGAACTGTCTCAAGACATTCAAAAACATCGCGAAATCTATTTATCCGGTTTGGTTAAGCATGTTCAGAGTTTATGCGAGCGCTATTGGCCAGATAAAGAGTATGTGCTTAGGTATAATAAGAAAGAGATTCAAGCAGGGGAGAGCTTTGAGGCTTTTGTAGATCGTAGCACACATTTATTCGAAAGAGAAAAACGTTATAGACGATCGCTCTTTGGGGCTCATTTAGATGATATAGAGATTGTCCTTAATAAAAAGAAGGCTCGACTCTTTTCTTCTCGAGGCCAACAGAAGCTTATTGTTCTATTGCTTAAAATCGCTCAAGTAAGCCATCTTATTGCTTTACACGGCAAAGAGCACATTCTTCTCTTAATTGATGATTTTATGACCGATTTTGACAATGAAAACCTAGAAACACTTATGTCTGCCTGTTTGGATTTAGAAGTACAAATTATCTTTGCTTCTCCTATTAAACAGGGTCCTGAGCTTATTTTTTTGAATCGAAAGAATATACCAAGCTTAAAAGTTTCTATATGAATGAAAGGGCCTTGGTAAAGGGGTTATTTTAAAACAAATTCATTTGACAATAGCAAACTTATTCATTACAGTATGAAGAGAGTTATGCGTAAGAGTACCTTAAATAGGCGTCTCTTTTAAATATTTAAATTTGACATATTTGTTATTTTTAGGCAACCTTAACTCAGGTGTTTTTCTCTTAGAGAAGACACCATTTTAATAAGGCTTCATTACTACTCTCCTTTTTTCCATCGCATTGATTTCGGTCAGTGCGGTGGAATTTTTTTAGCTTAATTTAACCACAGAATACTGTTGCGTACAATCTAGTGTTTTCTTTATGTTCATGATATCTTGATGTGATTATAATAAAGGAATTATTAATGAGAAAAACGCATCTGTATCTACTTATTCTTTTATCTTTTTCTCTTTGTAATACTTCTATTAATCGTCGTGACACTCGTCATATTACTATTGAATTCAATCAAAAACCAAAAGATGACCAACAATGCCTGGATTGGGTAGAAGGTGTTAAAGGTGCGGTTAAAAGCGTAAATAAGGATTTAAGAAGAGATGGTCTTTTAATTCCAGAGATTCATCCCTTGGAGCTTAAGGAAATAGATTCTTGGTGGACTTGTATTTATAAGTATTTTACTAATTTATACTATGAGGTCTTTTTTCATCAAAAAGCTATTGCTTACCAAGGTCAAAAAAATAAAGCTTTTATTGTGCGTAGAAATGATAGTTTAGGAAGTTTTTCTGTTTATATTCCCGATGGTATTCCAGAAAAGCATTTTTTAGAAGTATTGCGCAAAATGATAGCTAAGCATGGTATTAATGCATCTATTGATACAGATCAACATGTTATTCTTTCTCGGCATATTTCTCAAGAAAGTAATCTGGGGTATCCGATACTACAAGGTCTTACGTTTACTGTAGATTCTTTGAATTCCTGTAAGCGTAATGCTGATACACAATCTTTAGACAAAGAAGATAAAAAGCTTCTTGCTCAGCGAGAGAGTGTAGTAGTAAATGGTCCTGATATTGTGAATAAATCGTTACTTAATGGTACTTCTTTTTATCATAACACTCAGAACAAAGAGCATGAGATTAAGAAAAAGAAACTTGTTTCACCGTATCTTTTTTGGTGGCAAAGTATCCCAACAACAGGTTTGCGACTCGAAGCGCCTTTTTGGCCACTTATGTATCCTTTTTTACCACATGCTTTTCCTTTGTGGGAGTTGGCTCCCAAAATGGGAAAGGGGAGCAAGGTCTTTATCGTAGATACGGGAATGGCAGCTTTTGATGTGATAGGGAAAGCTGAGTATAAAAGTAATCAAGATTTACAAATGAAAGAAGACTTTGAAAAACTTAATTATAACTTAGTATCTTCAGATACAAGTTTACTGGATAAAACAGAACAACTTGCTCAGCTTATAGAATCGCATACCGAAAAATCAAAGCGTAATTTTTCTAACATAAAAAAAATCCTTCCTCTTTGGATACGTACTTATTTAGAAAACAAAGAAGATCTTGAGGTAGGCATTGCACTAATTAAAGAATATCTACTTAAAAATGGTAAGCCTGGGTTTGTACATAAAGATAAAAAACAATTATCAAAATATGGGCAGACTGCTTTGAATGAAATTCTTTATAGTGAGGTAGGGTTGCATCCTAAAGGACAAGATGCACCTGATTATACACTTGTTACGCTTGGGCCACCTAATAATGGAAAAAAGGCAATTCTTGAATTTATGCCCTTAGTTACTTTGGCAAAAAAACCTTTTAATCTCTTTTCTACCTCATCACAACAACTTGATAGTCGATGGACTACTCTGCATACAGCGGGTCATGGAACACATACAGCAGGTATTATTGGGGGATTATTGCAACCTTCTATTCCAGAAGCTCTCAATAAAGACACTGTGGCTCAATTATTAGAACAAGATTCTGGAATTTGCGGAATTGCTCCACAATGTGAACTGGTTATGATTAAAGCATTTAAAAGTTCTGGATTTGCAACTAATCGCTCCATCATTACTCAGGCAGTTAAAAAGGCGCAAGAGCAGGGTGCAAAAATTCTTAACTTAAGCCTTAAGATAGACGATCATATGGATATTGCCGAACTAGAATCACAAAGCTTGCAAGAAGCATTAAAAGGAATTCCTTATATTGCAGCAGCATCGGGAAATGCGCAACAAGATAGAATGGGTGGTTATCAAGCAGACAGAGAAGGATACCCTGCGCGCTTTTCGAATGTAGCGTTTGATGCAGGAGCTTTTGTGTTATACAAAGATAAGCAAGACGAATATCATTGTCATATTCCTGCTTTTTCTCAATATCAAGAAGGTGTGGGTCCAAAATTTGTGGCCCCGGGACAAAACATTTTAAGTTGTGGAGTTGTTCCTCAACAAAAAGAATCTTCTATGTATATCTTTTTACAAGGTACTTCTACTGCCGCTCCTATTTTAAGTGGCTTTAGTGCATTATTAACAGCAGAATTTTCTGGTCTCTTTACATCTGGAGAACGAGAAAAGTTTCTTGCTCTTTGTTATTCTTCAGCGCTGCGTATGGAAGATTCCGATGAATGGCAAAAGAAAGCACTTTTAGGAGCTTTAGATTTTAGAACAGTATTGTTTAAATTACATGTTCTTAAGAATCTTAAAACAATACTTACTCACAAGATAGTCATGTATACTCCTAAAAAAGAAAAGAAATCTAAGCTTGTAAAGCTACATGTAGAGCAAGATTTCGATCGGTTATGCGAAGCGATTCATACGGTGCTTTTTGGAATGGTAGAAAGTTTTGCAAAAGAACATGACATTACTGCTCATTTTGAAAACAACTTTATGGGATACTTTAACAGTGCACGTAAAGTTGCTCATCAACATCATCATAAAGAACTCTTTACCTCTTTAGATAAAGCTATTGAGTTTGTAACTAATGCAGTTCTTTATGGCGCAAATAAGAAAGTTTTGTCAGATACAGAAAGAACACTTATTGAGAAACATTTACATCAAGATGTTCTTAAAGAATTAAAAGAACTTTTTTTACAAGAAAAAGTTGATATGTTGGGGCATTTTACAGATAGTGCAAAACGAAGAATTAAGGGTGCATACGGCACAGTAAAATAGAGGGTTGATGTAATGTTGTGCTTAAAAAAATATTTTGTTTTTTACATATTATTTATGTGGTGTGCATCTGTACACAGTATAATGTTCCAAGAATTTTTATATCCTGTTGCCGTTATTACGCATGACGGAAAAGAAAAAATCTGTGTTTTGTATCAAAAAGATTCTCATCTCGAGTTATGGTTTTGGGATCCAGAATCATTAGAAGCAGTCAAAGGACTGCTTTCTTCTTTTACCCCAGCCGGAATTAGAATTCTTTCTCATAAAAAAGCCTTTAGCTTTATTGATAACGATAGAATACGTATTAAAGATATTGCTAAACGCTCACCACGAACCCTTGATCTACCTTATGGTCCTTATGACCTTACAACCATTGAATGGATTGATAGCGAGTCATTTTATTTTTGTGCTCGTCAACGTGGATGTCTTAATTTATTTCATGCCACAATAGAAGGGGAGTTGTTTTATTTAACTCGAGATACTTTGTGTAACTATATGTACCCTCAAAAAATAGAAGAGAGTCTTTTTTATCTTACTAAAGACGATGAGGGAGAAATGACTATAGAACAAGCTGAATATCCTTTACGCCATATACCTCAACGATCATGGAACCAAGAAAAACAAGATTTTCAGGAACAGTTAAAAAAAGTATTCGAAGAAGAAAACGATTTATTTTCTAAAACATATCTTGATCCAACCACAAAAAAACAATTGTATGTATGGAAAGATACGTCTAAAGAATTGGCTTTTTTAAGTATGAAAAATAAGCATAAAGGCTATTTCTTAACACATCCGATAAATATTAATAAAAATGATGAACACATGACTTTTGAATGTTATACATTTTCTTGTCAGCAAGATGTGCAGGTTAAAAAATTGTTTGATTTTAGCATACCTTTGCATCTTCTTATGCCACAGCGCAATTACCCAGAAAGATTGTACGAGTCGATCCTTCCACTTTTGCCTTTGTATCATCAAGATGCTATCTACTATTCGCATGATTCGGGAACTGGTTTAAGGCTTTATAAATACTCCGAAAAAACAGGTGTTTCAGAAGAACTTACGAACGACCATGATGGCCATCATTTTTCTCCACTTTGTTATGGTAATAAAATCTACTACGGGGGTTCTGTTTCTCATGACGACGACACTCTTACATCTCCACATATGTGGATCAATGAACATGGTGAAACAAGTTTTGAATTTCCTGAAATCAATACATCTAATTGTCCTGAGTGATTTCGTAGAAATCGTACGAAGAATCCTTTGATACTCTCTTTTAGTTTTTTAACATAATAGTCATTATCAGTTTCTCTATAAGCTTGCTGATTACTAATATGTAAGTATCACTATTGGAATCATAGTATCTAAACGATAACTAAACAACTGCTGCTCAAACGAATAAATCCATGGCATATTCAAGAGCCCGTGTGTTGTTTCTATCCATAGAAAATCGTAATAAAAATGCTCTATAAAGAACGTTTCTATATTCTCTTGGTCTATGGGTTGGTCTATCAATTTTAGAATGTTCTGTGCGGATAAACATCGAGCCGATTGGTCTGCTGTTAAGAACCCTATTTCTTGGTGCCATTGGAGTACTTTGAGTTGCTCCATAATCATGGTGCGACCTGCCCGTATATTTGGTACGGCAAGTGTGTGCACACCTGGGGTTGTGAAAATTGTTTGTAGGTAAAGAATTTCAGCTTCGGTATACGGCGCTGTTATTCTTTTAGATAGTCCCCCGGTTCCAATGATGGTGCTCTCGTATTCTTGCAATTCTAAGTTCTTCATTTTTGAGCCTCCCTGTTTGCTCAAGAATGTTGATCGATAGTTTTAATGAACGCTTCCTTTTTTCCATCACTTTTTATTGTATAAACAATGAGCAGATTATTACAAGAGTTTTTCAAACTACTTTAGCATGTGATACGGGTTTTTTTGTTGCCATAAACCACACAATGTAATTGCTAAAGCATCGGTAACGTCATCACGTTGAGGAGCTTTTAAGCGCGGTAGTAATTGATAAATAACGCGTGCAACCTGCTCTTTGCTTGCAGCCCCAGATCCTGTAATAGCGGACTTAACCTGACGCGGTGCAAACTCGTGCAGCTCTAGTTTATACGTATGGGTCAAGAGATATAAGATGCCACGTAAATAACCGAGCTTCATAAAGTTTTGTGCGTTTTTGCCTAAGAACGGTGTTTCTAAAGAAAGATGTGTAACACCGTGAGTTTTTATTTTTTCGTCAAAAAAGGAATGAAATAAGCCGGTTCTTTCCACAAGTGGTTTGGTTGGTTGCAAGCGCAAAAAGCCATAATCTAAGATCGAGACACGTGTCCCCTCTTTCTTTGCCACCCCAAAGCCAGCAAATCTAAACCCAGGATCTATTCCTAACATAATCACTACTCATACCCCTCTTTTTTTAGAGAGAATCGCTCAGAACGAATCTGCTGCGTCTTCGAACTTCATGATCTCTTTTAAGAAATGTAAATTAACTACACCGGTTGGACCATTACGTTGTTTACCTACAATAAGCTCGGCTGATGCAGGATTTTCTGTGTCTGGATTATAAACAATGTCTCTATAGATAAACATAATTAAATCGGCATCTTGCTCAATCGCACCAGATTCACGAAGATCAGACAGCATAGGACGTTTGTCCATACGGCTATCAACTCCACGAGAAAGCTGAGATAAAGCAATAATAGGAATCTCTAACTCTTTAGCTAATGCTTTGAGTGCACGAGAAATTTCGGAAACTTCTTGATGGCGATTTTCGTGTTTTTTGCCACTATGCAACAACTGTAAGTAATCAATAACAATCATATCTACGCCATGCTGTGCTTTTAACTTACGTGCTTTTGCGCGTAAGGCCATAATGTCTAGGCCCGCAGTGTCGTCTATAAATAGTTTTGACTCTGCCAGTCGTCCAGCTGCATTGGTTAGCTCAACCCATTCATCAGAACTAATAGTTGCGTTTCTAATTGCTTGATGAGCAATAGTTGATTCCGATGTTAACAAACGTAAGGTTAATTGTTCCGCTGACATTTCTAATGAGAAAAACCCAACAGAAAGCCCACTGGCTGCAGCATGTGCAGCGGCATTAAGACCAATAACTGTTTTACCCATCGACGGTCTTCCGGCCAAAACAACCATGTCCCCTTTTTGGAACCCTGATGTCATTTGATCCAAAACACTAAACCCAGAGGATATTCCAGTTAATCCACCACTGTTGCTTTTAATGTCGGACAAATGTTGAAACGTTTTCTTTAGCCAAATGTTTAGTTGCACAAAGTTTTGCTCGGTGCGTCGATTAGAAATTTGAAAAATAGTTTTTTCTGCACTATCTAAAATATTACTTATTTCTTGATCTTCTTGATTATAACAGTTGGTAATAATGTCTGTTGCTGAATTAATAAGCTCACGCAGAATAGCTTTTTCTTTGATGATTCCACTATGCTGAGTAACTAATCCAAGTGCAGGAATATTTTCTTGTAAGCCAAGCAAATAAGTGAGTCCACCTACTTTTTCTAGCATGTCTTTTTTTTCTAACTCATTTTGCAGAGTTACAATATCAAGACGTTCGGTTCGTTGCGAAATTGTAACAATAGCTTCGTAAATAATACGATGCGCAAAAACATAAAAGTCATCTGGCGTAAGCACTTCAATAGCTTGTGCAACATTATCGTCATTTAATAGAAGAGCACCTAACAACGCACTTTCAGCTTCTAGAGCTGCTGGCAATCTTTTACCTAAAGCACGTTCTGTGGTGTTGGTATTTTTATAAGAAGATGTTTGAGGTGCTCTCATATAATGTTGCTTTCTTTAATTTAACTTATGCAGATTTTTTTTCAGGAACTATTTTTAAAGAGAATGCAGATTGAAGCTTAGAAGTTAATTTAATATCAACGGTGAACTCACCTTTTTCTTTGATATTCTTATTAAACTTTACTTGGCTCTTAGAAACAGTAACGCCTTCTTTTGCTAGCAGATCAACAATTTCCATAGAGCTGATTGCACCATAGAGCTTGCCGTCGTCATGCATTTTACGTTTTAAAGAAAGTTTTAATGTTTTAATTTTTTCACCAAGCATAGAAGTGTTTGATGAAATTACTTCTTTGCGATTTGCAACTAATTTGATACGAGATGCATAAAATGCTTCGTTTTTTGCAGTAAGTTTAACTGCAAGTTTTCTTGGAATTAAAAAATTAAGACCATATCCTTCTTTAACTTTTAGCACTTCGCCAGCCATTCCAACGTTTGCTACATCTTTTAACAAAAATACTTTCATAATGCTCCTTAAGACATGATAATGATGATCACTTTTAAGTGAGTTATTAGTATAAACCAAAAGCGCTAACTTGAAAAATTTAAGATTTTAAATATGAACTGTTGGACTGTTTTTACATATTCTTTGCAATACCATTGGCAACATATCTTTAAACTTATCCCTACACATTTGGCAAACAGGTTGATCTGGAGTAGTTACTGATCCTTTATAAACAAAACTTTTTGTTACCTTAAATACTCCCATATATGTTCCTAGTCGTGCAGCTTTTTTACCAAGTACTACAATATGCTTACAAGTTGTTAGTTCGTATTGAGAATTACTTTTAATAAAACCTAAAATTAGTTTATTGTAACGATCTTCAGCCAGAGTCATCAGCATTAAGTTATTTCCTGTAAGAGATGCGATACCTCTTTTTTCAAGATTATTAATTTCACTTGGAGGTTGACTAAGAACAGTTGCTGATAAATTTTCTACAATTCCTTCTTTTAAAGATTCAGTAATATCAAATGTTATATCGGCAGTATTACAAAGAGAAAAAGATAAAAGAAAAAAATACAGAATGTTTTTCATTTTAGAAAATCTCGATTATTAAAATGTGGATATATTAAACCATTTCAATCGTATCAATTATTGTGACAGAGTCAATCAATCAAATAAGAATTTAGAAATAGACAAAAAAACCCAACGGAAAGAATTTCGTTGGGTTAGGGTATCTTAATTTTTTAAGATCTATTTCCAAAAGCGTCTAATTTTATCGGCTTGTGGCTTTTCTCTATTTCCCCTTTTTTCTTCTTTAATCTTTACAGGAACCTTTGATGCTCCCGAGATCCAGTTTCGTAACTTTTCTATTTGTCGTTCTATGAAATTCATGTTGCCTCCTTTCTCTGCTCAAATACTTTAATGGTCCCGTTTTGATTTAAAGACTGAGCTGCTTGCTCAAGTTGATTTATTAATTTGATATTGTTTTTTTTGATACAAATGCCCACGCCTTGTACTTGATCTTCTTTATCTAATAATACATCCAGAGTTTTTATTTCCGGATATTTTTTTACAAATTTATTTGCAATTGCAGGTTCCACAAAAGCAGCATCTGCTCGTCCATATTGAATATTAAGCAATGCGTCATCAATTTTTTCTGTAACAAGTTTATTAATGTAAGAATACTTTTTTAACACAGTATCTTGAGAAGAAGCAGGCTCAACACAGACTATTTTGTTTTTAAGATCTTTAATAGAAGTAATGTTTTTAGGGATGCTATTCCAGAATAGCAATGGGTAACTTGTAACCACTTCTCCCTGGTAGCGCACCATTGCCATTTTCTTAAGACGTTCGGGAACAATAGACATTCCCCAAATAACCGCGTCCACTTTGCCTTGATCTAGTGCAATAAGTAATGAAGACATTGACCCCAAATCATTTAGCACCAGTGGAACATTCATTTCTTGTGCAACGGCTTTAATAACATCTATATCAAAACCTTCATATTCATTTTGTGAGTTAATGCTAATCCAAGGAGCATAATTAGCTGCAATACCAACAGTTAGAGAGTTGTTTTTTTGATTTTTTTTAATAGAGAGTAAACATCCAATACATAGTCCGAGTAGTGCTACTACCATAATAATTTTTTTCATGATCACTTTCCTTATACATTTTTATTCCTTATTATTTCGTTCGTTTTAATAAAAGTTTATAGCCTCGATGGGGCTCATCTTTAAAAAATCGCGCTACACGGGTAATAGTGGTAAGGCTTACTCCTGTTTGCTCACTAATTGCTCTATATGATAGTTCTGCTTGCTCCAATAATTGACATATTTGCCAGCGTTCAGCCAAAGCTTTAATTTCTTGTGGAGTACACAAATCCTTCATAACACGGGCCATCTCTGATTTGCTTTCTATTTTCAACAAAGCTTCAAAGAGTTTTTCTTTAAGTTTATCTTCTTTATTATTCATATTATTCCTTTTTTTAACTTGTTCTACTGTTCTAGTATGATAGCACAGTAGAACAATGAAGTTAAAGGTTAAAAGTATAACTCAATCCTAGCGTGATCGAACATTTTTTATCGAGTCGTACCGAGTGATTTTGAACAACGTGAGTCACCCTGAGTGATTTCGTAGAAATTGTATCGAATGGGTCGAATGTATGGAACTCGTTCTTTACTATCCTTCGATACAACGCTCATTACATTCACGCCACTCAGGATGACTCTATGAAAGATAATGTATAGTGCATAAAAAAAAACAAGATATTGATACTAAGAGATGCTGCATGCAAAATGCACAAAAACAAACGCCTTCCACAAGCAATTAAGCCCATGAAAGACGCGTATTTATACCAACGTTAAACTTAGTTAGTTATGCCGATGTAATAAACCCTGTATTGCCGTATGAACTTTTGAGTTGAGTCAGTGGATTAATGTCGTTTAATAAACGTCTTGCATACCATTTTAAGTCAGCTTCAATAGTAGCGTATCCAAAAAGAAGTATCTTACCATCTGTTTGTAGCTGCATTGTATAAATTCCACTAGCTCCCCCAAGATCAGGGTTATAAGAACCGGGAGTGCCATCTACACTGCCAGCATTAAAACTTGTATCCAATGTGCCGTTTACATTAAGTCTTTGCACATACCATTGTACTTCACCATCAATAGTAGCGGCTCCAGCAATAAGTATCTTTCCATCTGTTTGTAGCTGCATTGTCATTATATCATCATCATTATCAAGAACGATAGAGGGATTATAAGAACCCGCAGGGGCACCATTTTTTCCTCCAAAATTAGCATCTACCGTTCCAGCTGTAATTGTTTGATAGGTTGATTTCGGGATGGTTTTACTGTTGATTCTAACGGGGTTTGTGGTACTAAGAGAGCTCAATACCAGGGTGAGTAATAAACTTTTGATCTTCATACTGTTATTCTCCTTTTTAGTATAAATACAATAATAATATAATTATTACTTAAGCATTTTTTGTAGCATTAAACAATAAAGCTTAATTTCTAAAATAGTACTATAGAGTATAAAGAGTAATTAATACTTAAAATAAAGGAAAAAATGAATAAAAAATTACTTCTCTCTTTGGCTTTTGAAATAATGTTTTTGAATGCCGCTGATGAAGAAAGTTCAGAAGCAAAAGTTGCCTTGGAAAAAGATAAAAAAAATAAAAAAAAAGTAACTCAAATTGTAGAGTTAACAAAAAAAGTAGATGAACTCGAGCGCTTAATAGCATTAGCATTTAAAGAAAAAGAATAATGAGCAAAAAAAAACCCAACGGAAAAAATTCCGTTGGGTTAGGGTATCTTAATTTGTTTTAAGACTTACTTCCAAAAGCGTCTAATTTTATCGGCTTGTGGTTTTTCTCCATTTCCCCTTTTTTCTTCTTTAATCTTTACAGGAACCTTTGATGCTCCCGAGATCCAATTTCGTAACTTTTCTATTTGTCGTTCTATGAAATTCATGTTGCCTCCTGTCATTCTGAAAAGTTTATAAACTCTTAAGGTTGAAAACCTCCATTTCCACCTAAGTACAATTATACTATTTGAAATTATTAATTGCAAGTCTTTTTTAAATTAATTTCTGAGGGTGAGCTTATTTAAGCTTAGCAAAAAAGTTAAAAATTGCTCCGCCAGGAGCAATAAAAGAGTTCTGTATTCTGTTCAGCCGCATTCAGATGAGCCAAAGACCTCATGAGGCGAGGAAAGTAGGGGAGCCTAAAGTAGGCATCATTAACCAGATTTATTGCTTTCTTATTCTTTGGCATGTGCCAAAAAGCTTCGGAACAGATTAAAGGAGTTATATCTGTAAAAGTCCTTGAGCCGCGAAAAATCCACTTTCGATACAAAGTACTTTTCGAAAAAGATTCCTTTGTTGATAAAAATAAAGAGTTCAATCCTTTTAATAACGGGGACGAGTTTGTTTTTTCAAAAAAAGGAATCAAATGTGTCTTGTCATAATAAAATATTATACGACTTCGCTGTACAATATAAAAGGTATTGAGCAGCTTTCCATTGTTTTTGCGATAAGAACCTAAAATTAAATATCTGGTTTGTTCGAGTGCATTATCTGTCCACATCTTAAGTGCATACTCGTGTTCATGCAATGGCCATGGGAACACCGATTCGGGCAATACTACCACCCTTTTTTCTGGATGTTTCCTAATGGTATCTATTAATACATGACAAATCTCTTGCGCTCGCTCATAAGGTTGTTGCTCTTTCCACATGTGCGCAATACCAATGCATTGATCTTTCCAATCACCCTGCTGCTGTTTTATAGGCACGGTAAAAAACAAGAGACCCGTTACAACAATTGGCACTATAAAGTATTGGTACGCATATAATAATTGTATAAGTATAAGACCAGCTAATAACCCTATTTTTCCTAGTGTGGGCAAAAGGCCAAGATGAGCTCCATGCATTAATGGTATAAGCGGTAGCGCAAATGGATAACCTTCAAGACAATTAAAGAATGGAAAAAGAACGATAGAATCGATAAAAAAGAAAAACCCTATGGTTGCTGTGTAACGAATGATAATAAAGCGTGTCTTAAGAAGTATAAACCAAAGGCCGGAGAGTATGGCAAACCAGAAAACTGTAGCAACCGGAGCACCAAATCGCAACCACCCTGTTCCGTATTCTATGCATACCAACCAGATTGCAGACATATGTGCTGTGTAAACAATACATCCCCAGGCAAAGCCTTGAACAAAAGTAAGTTGTTTATAGCGAGCTACATAAAAAAGAGGAGTTAAAAAAAGAAGCGTACCCCACCAACAATATTTAATCCATAAAAAAGAGGCGACATATAATGCCGCCGAACTTAATAAGTATAACCAGGTTGTCATGATTATTGGTTATTCGCCACCCTGCTGCTGGCTATGGTCTGAACCAGTTTTTTCGCCTTTACTGCTTTTATCGCTTCCGCAGCTTCCATCAGAACATCCGCCGCCGCTACAGTTACAGTCACCATCACAATTACAGCCACCAAATAATAACTTTTTCATAATCACTCTCCTTTTAAGGTAGATTATTATAATAATTAAAACAGATATATTTTGAACGTAACCCGTCTTTAATAAGAATTCAAGTTTTGGTTTAAGCTTACCCATATACCACCTTTTGACTTTAAACCCCTCTGTCTTTACACTAAAACCCTTATGAATAAAGATAAAAATTACCAAAGGTGCCTATTATTATGAAAAAATTATTATTACTTTTAGTTAGTCTTTTATGCCTCTCTCCAGTGATTGCTGGAATGCCTCCTGGTAAACCGGGTGGTGGAATGTTGCCCATGCCAACTGCGCAAGAGATGGAAGAGATTCAAAAGTTTCTAGATACTCTTAGCCCAGAAGAGCTTGATGAGCTAGCAAAAATTGGTGAAGAAATGATCGAAACAGCAGAAAAAGAAGGTCGCCCTCTCTTTGGTCCAGCACCGGTAGCGCCAACTACACCTAAGCCAAAACCAACATCAACTAAACATACCGTTAAACCAAAAGAGCAAGCAAAACCAAAAGCACGAGTACTTACTTCTAAAGAAAAATCACGTATTCAACGAATTCTTTCTGGATTGGTAGATACCATTGCATCTATTCGTCAAAAGGCTACGAGTGACGAAACATTGGTACAACTTATTGCGCCTCTTAATAAAACATTAAGTGATCTTACTTATTACTTAAACGTTGTTAACTACAGTAAGCATTTAGTGCATTTAACAGATACTGAATTTACTCCACTTAATAACAACCTTAGAAAGCTCTATGAGCAGGTTGAAGAAATTGATTCAGAATTAACAGTACCAGAAATAGAAGTTGGTAAAAAACAAACAACTGCAGATCTTAAACTCCAAAGACAACAAATTAAAGATGCTACAAGTTTGTTACAAAAATTTATTTCTATTATAGAGTCTGCAACCGCACAAAAACATATACTTACCGATCTCGAGCGGTTAGTTCAAAAGTATGAACCAGAAGCATTAAAGATCAAAAAGGACCAAGAAGAAAAAGAAAAGAAAGCAAGTGCACACAAAACAAGCTTGCCTACTACCAATACAGTACAAACATATCAGTCGCCAAGCGGTAAAAAAGCAACTCAGCAATACACTGGTGGACCCGGTAACCGAGGTGGTTCTTATGGTGGTGGAGGAACTGGTTTAGCTGGATCTTCTGCAAGACCAGGAAGTTCTATGAGTTTACCAGCATCATCCCCATCAAGTAGTACTCCTGGGACACCAGGCACAGCAGGAACTGCTAATGCAAAAAAAACTACCGATAAAAAGAAAAAAGAAGAAGAGAAAGCTACCTCACCAATCAAAGAAACCGAAGCTGATAAAACTTATGCGCTTGAACAAAAAATAAAAACTCGTATAGATCATGTAGATCAAATTACAGGTTACAATAAATCTAAGTTAGATAGTTTTATGGATACGTATTTAGTCAGCACAGATGATGTTAATCCAGGCACAAGTAAAGATATATCTGATATTTTTAATGAAGCATCGTTTGAGCTTTCCAAGGTCAAAAAAGATGTTGCTTCTTGGGTTCTAAAAATAAAATCTCAAGCATCTTCAGGAACAGAATGTCGTAACACTATTGATCGAATAAAACAACAGGTAAACGATAAACTACGTTCAACTCAAGATCTACATACTAAAATAAAAAATGCATCTGGTCTTTTAAACAGCACAACTCCAACAGCACGAGTAACTGAACATAAGATTCAAGTGGATAATTTTGCAAAGCATATTGATGACATCATAAAAGAATTAAATAAGCCATTATAAGTTAATAATGACACATACATTCGATACAATTTCTCACTACGCTCAAAATCACTCCCAGGCTTCGCATAAAGCTTCGTCGGGTACGACAGTATGACTCGATAGAAAGTACAAATCACCCTGAGTGGCGCGAACAAAGAGATCGTTGTATCGAAGGGTCAAGTCCTTATACAAAATCACTAAAGACTAAAAAAGACCGGCGTTTAAACCGGTCTTTTTTAGTCTTTAGTGTATATCAGAGAACTAAAAACCAACCTCTGTTCTCAAGAACCAACTATGGTACTGAGGACTATTTTCTGCTTTTATTACATGCTCAGAACCGGTACTAATCGTTGCACCAGCTTTAAGACCGTATCTTGCTTCCCAACCAAATGTGTATGACAATTGATTTGTGCGGTTTTTAATCATG